>JAKFVB010000040.1 GCA_021732405.1 Methylotenera sp. | reverse complement strand
TGTACGTTTTTGGTTGTGGTATGGATCTATATGGCTGGTGGCGTAATTTACCTGCCATCTATGCATTGTAAACAGGCATATATTGATTAAATAGAATTTAAATCATATCGTTACAATGATTAAAAATGATTAATTATAAGCATGCTGCTTAATTTGTTGTACAGTGTCGAACAGATGACATGCCTGACGATGTTTTATCATTAAACGAGAAATTACTTGTCGTATATATCTCGTAACTTATTGATTTAAATAAAAAAATAAAATTAAAAAAAGGTGGTATTAAAAATGCAATTGTTTCCTCATCTAATCGATATGAATCGTGAGAGGAATGCAGTGATGAACAACAATACGACAAACCAGAATTGGGAACAGGTTTTTAAAGTGATTCAAAAATCATTTTCTGTTCAAAAGCACGTAGATTTTTTTAATTGGTTACAAGGCAGTGTGAATGAAGTGCTTCCACACGATATTTTAGTGGCAGCTTGGGGTGATTTTGCTGCTGGTGATCTTAACTTTGATGTGTCATCGAATATTGATGATATTCGCACACAAAAATTAATTGACGCGCCGGGTGTATTCGCCTATTTGATGTCAAACCTACATCAGCGCTGGTTAGATAACGGTGAGAGATGGTTTCGCATTAACTTTTTTGATGCTGCAGGCATTAACGCGCAATCACCTACGCCATTCACGCGTAAGTTGGTTGGCATGAATTCATTATTGGTTTATGGCGTGCGCGATACGCGCGGTAAAAACGATTGTATTTATGTGTTTTTTGATAAGGCACGCGAATTTCAAGTACAACATTCTGTTTTGGGTTTATTAATGCCACATGTTGATTCAGCCTTGCGTCGTGTTGAATACATGGAAACACCAGTCACAGAAGAAGAAATAATTGAAGAGCTTAATCTTGGTGGTTTAAGCGAGCGTGAGCATGAAATTTTACATTGGGTAAAAACGGGCAAAACCAACTTTGAAATTGGCATGATTTTGACTATTAGCCCCAATACCGTTAAAAACCATTTAAAACGTATTTTCCAAAAACTAGATGTATCATGCAGAGCGCAAGCTGTTGCAAAATATGCACCGCAAAGACTCATTTAAACTGTAGTATCGCCTTATGGTAATTCGATCTAAATCAAGGTCTGTACTTCAACGCAGACGTAGCCTCATTAATGTATTGCAGCCGTTGTTAGACGGCATTGCAATTCTTGGCGTTGCATGGTTTTTTATTCAATTAAATGTTGGATACCTAACACAAGATTATGTCATTTTGATGTTGGTATTGTTGGGTATGGTTTCGGTGATGTACGACCGTTTTGCTATTTACCGTACCAGCTCAAGTTTTGCTGCAAAATTATTTAGTCTATTCAACGCTTGGTCGATTAGTTTTTTAGCTTTATTTGTTTTGGGTTTTTTAACAAAACAAAGTGATGCATATTCACGCGTTTTTATTACCGAGTTATTTCTAGTAGGGTTCGTAGTACAAAGTATTATTCATTTTGCAGTTAGAACAATTAATCGCCGCATCAATAAGCATTCGCAGGTAACCGATAACGTTATTATTGTCGGACAAGGACAATTAGCCAATTATCTAGAACATAAAATCACTTCAAACCCGTGGTTAAACGAGCGTGTGATTGGTAATGTCTCGATTGAAGAGGAAGCAAATCATCATCGAAAAACGCAAAAATCCGAACTAAACGACTACCCTAGAAGCCGTACTATTCACCTAGGAAAAGTAGCCGAACTACCCGATTTGATTGATGAGCACGACATCAATACGATCTATATCGTTACACCACTAGAGTCATCTCGGGTATTAGAAGAGTTGTATTTTGTGTTATTAGACAAACATGTGACTATTCATTGGATACCAGATATTTTTTCACTTAGGCTGATTAATCATAGCGTAAAAGAAATTGCTGGAATTCCAGTACTAACTTTATCTGAAACTCCTTTAACAGGGGTAAGCAAGCTGGGTAAAGCCATTGAGGATAAAATATTATCGTTTTTAATCTTGTTGCTGATTACCCCTGTGCTGATTGTGGTTGCCATCGCAGTAAAACTCGATAGCCCTGGGCCTGTATTTTTTAGACAAAATAGAACGGGCTGGAACGGTAAAACATTCAGTATTTGGAAATTTCGTAGTATGCGCACCAATCAGCAAGTAGATGATAGTCAAACGCTAAAGCAAGCTGAAAAAAACGACCCACGTATCACAAAAGTGGGCGCATTTATTCGAAAAACCAGCTTAGATGAACTGCCACAAGTATTTAACGTGCTGAAAGGTGATATGTCTTTGGTTGGACCTAGGCCTCATGCTGTACAGCATGATGAGGTTTACTCTCAACGTATTAGTGATTATTACGCGCGGCACAATATTAAACCTGGCATTACTGGTTTAGCTCAAGTAAGAGGCTACAGGGGTGAAACCAAAGAAATTGATCAAATGACCAAGCGAATTGAATCCGATATTGAATACATTAATAATTGGTCAATATGGTTAGACTTATCGATTTTAATGCGTACTGCAACCGCTTTTACTGGCAAAGGCGCCTACTAAATCACCCAATTGGGCTATTGAGTAATTGCTTGAAAATTATAGAATTAACCTGTCGAAAAGTAATGTATATATAACAATATTTTTGTATTAAATAATACATTTAGCAAAAATATGATATAAATCACTTTAATTAACTGCTTTTTGTATTGAAAAGGGCGACATGCCCTTTTTTTTATATTATTGTTTCACGTATATTATTGTTTTATTGGGAGTAACACATGAATATCAACTTAAATACAAATTACTATTTTTCAGTTATTTTGGCTAGCTTTCTGTTTTCTGGTGTTGCTTTTGGCGCAGAGTCAAAAGAGATGTATAAACTTAACGAGGGTGATATTTTAGATGTTTCTGTTTGGGGTGAAGAAAGCCTCAAAAAAGAAATTAGAGTCTTGCCGGATGGCAGCATTTCGTTTCCACTAGCCGGTCGAGTTGAAGTGGGTGGTGCTACAACACCAGAAGTTGAGAAACTCATTACCGAAAAATTGAAAGTCTATTTGCCAGATCCGCAAGTGACAGTGGTCATATCTAGCATAGGTGGTAATCTTGTTTACGTGATAGGTAAAGTGCTTAAACCAGGTCCAATTTTATTAAGCGGCCCAATGACTGTTATGCAGGCGCTTAGCTTGGCAGGTGGACTTGATAAATTTGCCGAAACGGATGAATTAAAAGTTCTACGTGGTAGCCAAAATGGACAGAAAGTGATTTCTGTTGATTATGATGAATTAATTGAGGGTCAAGCTTTAGAGACTAATATTCAGTTAAAAACAGGAGATACAATTTTAGTACCGTAAATATTTTTGCTTGAAATGTCCTATAAAAATTTAAACCAAAACCATTTCATCATTTAAGAATATATAAAATTGATACAAAAAGTAAACATTCAGATATTGCTTTTAAGTGCGTTGTTATTTTCTACGCCTGTTAAGGCTTTAATCGTTCTGCAGCAGGCATCGATACCATTTAGTGTTGACTACGATTCTAATCTGAATTTAACACAGCAGAAAGAAGGCGTTTGGCGCTATACCTCTGTGCCAAGATATACTGTGGTGGCTGAAGATGAAAAAAACACATGGACATCTGACTTAAGTTTATCACTACAGCGATCTTCCGATAAAAACCTGAGTGCTGATCGTGAAGATCCGAATGCGGCTCTTGGTTGGACGAGAACATTTGAAAAAGGTAAATTTTCGCTTAATGCAAATTACGACAGAAGAAGTTCGCGGTTTGCACAGTTTAATAACAATGCTTTAGTTGACGTTGATGGTACATCGGTGAGTCGGTCGCTGTCAGCTAACTATAGCCATACACTGACGGGTAGATTGAATTTTTCACTAAGTGCAAATTACTCAACAACTTCTTTTACAGATTCAAGTTTTGTCGATTCAACTTCCAAAAGTGTAAATGGGTCAATTAATTATGAATGGAATGAAAAATTCAGTCCGTTTATACAGTTAAGTTTCACTGATTTTCAATCAGATACACCTTCATCTTCACTGCAGTTGGGTAACTTCAATCAATTCAATACTTTTAATCAGTCTAGTACATCTAAAAGTTTTTCGGTTGGTAGCACAGTTTTGATTAGCCCGCGGTGGACATTTGTGCCGAGTGTTGGCGTGAATAGTGTTTCAACTGCAGGATCAGGTTGGATTGCTAATACGGCTTTAAGCTATATTGCAGAGAATAGTACATTTCAGGCAACATTAGCGCGCTCTGTATCACCGAGTGGTTTAGGCGACTTCCAAGAGACGGATACGCTTGGTTTGGGTTACAACAGCGAACTCAATGATAAAAGCAGTTGGGGCACAAACTTTAACTATAGTAGAAGCCAATCTCAATTTGATTCCGAAGCAACGCAATTATCAGCTTTTTACTCTCGCCAATTGTCAACCAGCTGGCAAATGCGCTTGATAGCTGGTTACAGAAGCCAAAAACAAACACTTTTTTCAGCGAATAATAATAACTTCGGTATCTCGCTGATTTATAACATTCCACAGTTTTAACAATAAAGAAACATTATTTCAAATATGGCAACTGAATATGAATTAACCATCGGTGACTATCTATCGATACTTAAGCGCAGATGGTTACAAATGTTGGCGGTTTTTATTGCGATTTTACTGGTTGCTGTTGCCGCGGCCATTTTCTTGCCTCCAACCTATCAATCTACAGGTACTATTTTAATTGAGTCCCAGCAAATCCCCGATGATGTTGTTAAAGCGACAGTTACAAGCTACGCAGATGAGCGAATTGAAGTCATTAAACAAAGAGTAATGACGCGTGACAACTTGTACCGCATCATTCAAAAATATAATTTATATCCTAAAAAGATTGATTCAGAAACCACTTCTACTTTAATTGACGATATGCGCAAAAGCATCTACGTGATTATATTGAATGCGGATGTTCAAGGCGGTGGTAAAGCTGCTATTGCGTTTAAAGTAGGCTTTGAATATGAGCGGCCAGAAATCGCACACAAGGTAGCAAATGAAATTGTGACTTTGTTTTTGGATGAAAATGTAAAAGCTAGAACTGAACGCGCGACTGAAACTACGGAATTTTTAACGCAAGAGGTTGAAACACTTAAAGCTGAGCTTGAGGGTGTTGAAAACAAAGTAGCGACATTTAAGCAAGAGCATGCAAACTCACTACCAGAGCACATGGAAATGTACATGAGCTTGTTGCAGCGTACCGAATCAGAAATCAAAGAATTAGATCGCGATTATAAATCGACACAGGAAGAGTTGAGGTACTTGGATGTAGAGTTGGCAAGCTCAAAGGCCAATGTCAGAACAAATGCTAGCGGTGAGGTCATTAGTCCAGTATCAGAGCTGGAAAAAGCAAAAGCAGAGCTAGAGCGTTCACTGAGTTTGTATAAGGAAACGCACCCAACCATTAGAGCATTGAAAAGAAGAATTGAGGCTTTAGAAAAACCAGTTGAAGCAAAAACAGATGTAAAGTCAGACGCGAAACCAGTCAAGATTGATATTGCATCTGATTTAGTGACTGCAAAAGTACAAGCGCAAATCGAGGCCGCCAAGCTAAGATTGGGCTCATTAGTGCAACAAAGAAAATCGCTAGAAGCAAAAGCCGATCAGTTACAAAACCAAGTGACACAAAGCCCACAGATTGAACGAGGGCTTTTTACGCTCATGCGAGATTACGAGAATGCAAAATCTAAATATGAAGAGGTTAAGTCTAAGCAAATTAACGCTAAGATTGCAGAAAACTTAGAGCAGGACAATAAAGCGGAACGCTTTTCAATGCTAGAGCCGCCATTTTTTCCTGATAAGCCAACAAAACCGAATAGAAAGAAAATCGTAGGGCTGGGTTTATTAGCAGGTCTAGGTGGTGCTTTGGGTCTGGCTTTTTTATTAGAAGCATTAGATAGGCGTGTGAGAGGTGTTGAGGCTTTAACTGCGTTGATTAACATGAGACCGCTAGTGATTATTCCTTACATCTCTACAAAAGCTGAAATAAAGCGCCAAAAAAACTTTAATAAATATTTAGTTCTATCCATACTAACGGTCACTGGGCTCTTATTATTGATAATTCACTTTGCCTTTATGCCACTTGATTTATTACTAATTAAAATATCGGCTAGGTTTGCGTAGAGGTAGATGATGGAAAAAATTAAAGACGCGCTTGCAAAAGCAAAAATAGAAAACACGGAATCAAAAGCTCAATTTAAAACAGAAGCTAGAGTCAGCTCGACCTTGTCTCAAAGTGTTGTGAGTCAAAAAAATATTAAAGGCTTCCCCAATACTGAAAATGAACTGGGGATGATTAACTATTTAAATACGCCGGTGATTAAATTAGATAGTGCCCATCTAGAAAAAAATAGAATCGTGGCGCAATCTAAAAGTGATGTGAATAGCTATAGTTTTGACTCTCTGCGCACCCAAATTCTTCAAAAAATGGAAGAAAATAATTGGCGCACGATTGCAGTAGTTTCGCCTACACCGCAATCTGGTAAGACACTGGTATCGATTAATCTTGCTATCAGTATTGCGCAGCAGCCACAAAAAACCGCGATTTTGGTTGATTTTGATTTGCGTCGACCTAAAGTAGCAGCTTATTTGGGTATTCACACAGAAAAATCCATGAATGATTATCTGCAAGATAAAGCACAGCTAAAAGACGTGATGATTAACCCTGGCATTGACCGCTTGGTGATTGTACCAACAATGAAGCCTGTTTCAAAGTCTGCCGAGACGCTATCGTCAAAAAAGGTGACTAATCTTATTACTGATTTAAGAGAGCGCTACAACTCAAGAATTGTTATTTTTGACTGTCCGCCAGTACTGAATTCTGATGATGCAATGGTGCTGCTGCCGCAGGTGGATTGTATTTTATTAGTGATTGCCAATGGGATGTCTACGCAATCAGAAATAGAAGAGACATTACATCATTTGCCTAAAGATAATTTATTGGGCATTGTATTAAACAAAGCTGAGATTGAATCAAAAGCCTATTACTATTAAATTGCTATAAAAATAGAACGGCTTTTCTATTTGATGAGCTGATTTGCATATTTAAGTCATGTTCGATGTGTATTGTTGTGTGAGTGTAAGTTATTTTTTTGGGAATACTAAGAATGTTTCAAAAAGCAACATTGCCAATAGGAATCAGTGATGGCTTATACTTAAACGTAAAAGACGCTGAAAAATATGGCCAAGATTTAAGTGCTGATTACTGTTTTGCAGAGCCTTTTCCGCACATTGTGATTGATAATTTCTTACCAGAAACTTTAATTGATCAAATTCTAGAAAATTTCCCCAAAGAAAAACTACAAAATGATGTTATGTTTGAAATGGGCTATGCTGGCTTGCATAAAAGACAAGTAGACCCTGCTGATTGCAATGGATTCTCACGTCAAGTGTTTGCATTATTTAACTCTAAGGCCATTATTCAGTTTTTAGAGTCATTAACGACAATTCAATCTTTAATTCCAGATCCTCATTATATTGGCGGTGGTTTTCATGAAACAACAACGGGCGGCAAGTTGGGTATTCATGCAGATTTTAGAATTAACGAACAGCTACATTTAAATAGACGTTTGAATATGATTATCTATTTAAACAAAGATTGGAAAGAGGAGTACGGCGGAAATCTGGAGTTATGGGATAAGTCGATGCAAAATAAGGTGCACACCATTGCACCCATTTATAACCGCTGTGTTATTTTTAATACAGACGCAGATAGTTTTCATGGGCACCCAGATCCATTAACCACGCCTGAGCATGTGAAAAGAAGATCATTGGCACTTTATTATTACACGGCCTCTAAGCGTATATATGATGATTCCGTATCGCACTCCACAATGTATAAAGCAAGAGTGAATGAAGATGCTGGCACCAGAAAAGAGATTCGTCGTTTGGTATTTGATAACTATTTAAAAGATTTAACGCCGCCAGTATTTTTTAGAATATTTACCAGAGTGAGAGATAAACTTAAGTTATAAGTAGCTTGAATATATTGATCAAGCATTCGAATACGCATTTAATTAAAATAGCCCGCTTCTAATTTAATTAATATTACCCAGTATTACTTCACATCAAAATATGCACATTTCTCCCGCCACAGTAGGTGTTGTCATTATAGGCCGCAATGAGGGAAATCGATTAATTGCTTGCTTAGACTCTTTGGCTAGTCTTATTCCGCAGGTTGTTTATGTCGATTCTGGATCAACGGACAATTCATTGATTGAGGCCAATAATCGAGGCGCGCATACTGTTTCATTAGATATGACGCAGCCTTTTACGGCAGCTAGAGCAAGAAACATAGGCTTTAATCAGATCATTTCACTCTTTCCCGATATAAAGTTTGTGCAGTTTGTCGATGGTGATTGCATCATTGATGCAAAATGGGTAGGCACGGCTGTTGATTTTTTAAATATACATTCAACAGTGGCCGTCGTGTGCGGTAGACGCCGTGAGCTCTATCCACATCAATCCATTTATAATTACTTTTGTGACAATGAGTGGAACACGCCTGTTGGTGAGGCAAAAGCCTGTGGCGGTGATGCTTTAATGCGTGCGGATGTGATTAAATTAGTGGGTGGATACAGAAATACCTTGATTGCAGGAGAAGAGCCAGAGTTGTGTATTAGGGTAAGGCAGGCGGGCTATAGTGTATGGCGGCTGGATGCTGAAATGACCTTACATGATGCCGCAATGACAAAGTTTAGCCAATGGTGGAAGCGCACAATGCGCGCGGGTTATGCATTCGCAGAGGGAGCTTATTTGCATGGGTCTGCACCAGAATATCATTGGGTTGCTGAATCCAAGCGCGCTTGGGTTTGGGGATTTGTTATACCATTTTTAATCTTGTTGATGCTCATCATTCATCCACTAACAGGATGCATTTTGTTATTGATTTATCCTTCACAAATTCTACGATTAACGCTTAAAAGTAAGCAAAAAATCAAAGATGCTTTTCTACAATCAATTTTTATGACAATTGGAAAATTTGCGGAAGCCACGGGACAGATTAAATTTTGGTGTAATCTTTATTTTAAGCAGAAGTCTGAAATAATTGAATACAAGTAATTAATCATGCATTTTTTTAACACGGTTTAAGTTTTAAAGCTAAACTTGGAGCGCATTTTGGCATCACGTTCTACCGAACATTCAGCAATTGCTGACATACTCAAACTGAATCGGCATCAAATTGCTGAGATATTTGCACATGCCTTAAGCCACTCTGCACGTTGGCAACCAATATTAGATAAAGCACAAGATAACTGGCGCGCTTTTTTAGAAGAAGAGTTTTACGCTTATGTGGATTATTTGGTCCAATATTACGCCACTGGTGATAGTACTTTTAAGTACCTTTATTTAGGTGAAAAGTTAAAGTCTTTGTACGATATTTCATTAACTCAAGCGGATAGAAATCAAGTTGCACATCGTATTTATGAGGCTGAAAAATTAGCATTAGAACAGTTGCTTAAACCGCAACTAGGCGACCACTTAACAGTGTTTACAGATGAATTATTTGCGTTGCAAACGCTATTAACTACTGAGTCGACACACAAAAAACGTGTTGTGTTTGTGGGTGATTGTTTGTTTTTAGATATTGTTCCTTTTGTGATTGGCCCATTGATTGACGATGATATATCTATACAAGTGGAATACATCGCTTCTAAAAACCCGTTACAAGTGAGAGAAGAGCTTAAAAATTTAGCAGGGCAGAAAATTGACTTGATATTTTTTAGTCCATTTACTTATGAATTTTGCACTAGTTTAATGAGTATCTTAGATTGGCGACGGCTCTTTGATCGTAAGCAAAAAATCACGGCAGATTTAGAGACTGCGTGGCTTGAAACTCAAAAAACAATTGATGTGATTGCAGATTTATTCGATTGCCCTATCTATGTTCACAACGCTTCTTTTATTTTGCGCGAAGACAATGTTTGGAAGCGTTTTTTAAAATGTCATTTGACCGCACGTGTCCGTCATTTTGCCCAAGCCTGGCTTAACACTGCAATAGCTAAACACATCGCACAGATCAATCAACAATCATTCGACCATGTTTTTATGTTTGATGAGTTACATTTTGTGCGCCAGATTGGTGATTTTGCTGCAGGAGAGCTGCTTTACAACAGCAAGTTACAGCATCCATCTGTTATCGGTATGCTATTTGCTAGCAAGTATGTAGATATTATTTATGCACATGTAATGTTAGCCAAAAAGAAATTAGTCGTGTGTGATTTGGATAACACCTTGTGGGATGGCGTAATAGGCGAAGGTGATGTTGTGCATTATCATGCGCGTCAACAGTTATTAAAATCGTTAAAAGCAAAAGGTGTTGTGCTGGCGATTAACTCTAAAAATGACCCTAAAAATGTACATTGGAAAAATGCCACATTAAATGAGGAAGATTTTGTGGCAAGCGCCATCAGTTGGATGCCAAAAGTGCAGGGTATGTCAGCGATTCAAGCTGAATTGAATTTAAAAATGAATAGCTTTGTATTTATTGATGACCGCAGCGATGAGTTGGAGTTGATGCGCACGACTTATCCTGAGGTGTTATGTTTAAATGCCAAGGATCCCAAAACTTGGGCAAGATTTAGCTGCTGGCTGGCTGCATTGGAAGATGATTTAGAAATGGATAGAACGCTGATGTATAAACAGCGTGAGCAGCGTAAAGCCTTGGTTAAAGAAGATGTCACATCTGAAGAAGATAAAATAAAGTTATTTGCTGCACTTGACCTGAAACTAGAAATTAAACGGCCTGATATTGCAGATTTAAAGCGTGTTGCAGAGTTAATCAATAGAACTAATCAATTTAATTTAGCTGGCATTCGTGTTAGCCTAAAAGAGATTAATGATTGGTATGCAAATGATGAGTACTTGATTCTAACAGGAAGAACATCAGATCGCTTCGGTGATATGGGTGTGACTTGTGTTGCTATTGGCAAAATGGTCAATCAACAGTTTGAGTTAATGGTGTTTGTGCTCAGTTGTAGGGTATTTGGCTACCAGTTTGAGCATGCTGTGATGAATCATATCAAGCGGCAAACCATCAAAATGGGCGCTCAAACAATTAAGGCGCAGTACATTTCAACTGCACAAAATTCGCCATGTAAAAACTTTTTGACAGAGTGTGGCTTTATAAAAACAGATGATTTCTACTGTTACGATTTAAGTGCGGCTATTGATACAGATGCTTCGTGGCTGACTGTCATTTAATAAAGTACTATTGTTATTTAAGTTAAGGTTTTTATCTCCACAATGAGAATAAGTGCTTATTATCCCAATTATTTTTATGATGCAGGCATTGCTGGTGCAGCCTACCACATTGTAAGAGGCATGCAATCACCAGGTAATAAAACTCAATTAATGGGCCTCAGTTCTACTTCAGCATTTAATGATGCATTCTACAAAAATGCAATTCCACGTTGGGCTGAACCACTAGTCTATAAAATACTGCCTTATCAAAATATATTAACGATTGCAGAAGCGGCTTATTGTAGAACCTTAAAGCAAAATGACATCGCATATTTGTGGCCAGGCGTGTCACTTGCGACTTATCAACGATTAAAAGATCGTGGCTGTACCATTATTTATGAGGGTGTTAATACGCACGAAGCACACAGTAAAGCTATTTTAGATGAAGCCTATACACAGCTAAACTTACCCTTTACGCATGATGTATCAGCAGAGAAAGTCATTGTAGAGACTGCTAAGTTAGAATTAGCTGATTATGTGTATAGTTGTAGCCCTATTATGACTGAGTCAATGCTTAATAATGGAATACCTCAGCATAAAATATTGCAGACTTCTTATGGCTTAAGTGGACAGTCTATAATTGATGGCGTTTACACTAAAGCCCCAGTACAGGACAAACAACTCACGTTTATTTTCGTAGGTAGTATTAGTGTACGCAAAGGTGTACATTTATTATTAGATTATTGGGTTAAGGCTAAGCTTAATGCCAGGTTACAGTTGGTTGGCAGGATTGAAGAAGCAATTAAGCCTTTGGTTGAGCAGTATGTAGGGCAATACAATATTGAACATATTCCGTACACCAATGATTTAGCCAGTGTTTATAAAAATGCAGATGTTTTTGTTTTACCTAGTTTAGAAGAGGGTAGCCCACTAGTGACTTATATGGCATTTGGTGCAGGCATTCCGTTGTTAGTTAGTCCTATGGGCGGTGGGGGTGTAGTCACAGATGGCGTAGAGGGTATTGTGATTAATCCATACGATGCAGATGCATGGGTTGAGGGTTTACAAAAGTTAGCTATTGATGCGCAGCTACGTATCAATTTAGCAGTAAAATCAAAAGTAAAAGCGCCTTTTTATCTATGGGATGCTTTAGGTAAGAGACGGTTGCAATCACTGACTGAAGCGATGAATCAAAGATGAGAATATTAGTATTAGGTGGAAATGGCTTTCTTGGCTCACATATTGTTGAAGCCTTGTTATTGCATGGACATGAAGTCAGTATATTCGACCGTACAGCTAGTAAAAATGTACTATCAAATAGTCATATTCAATATTACTTAGGCGATTTTTCGGATTCTGTTTTGATTGCCGAAGCCCTAGAGCACACTGATTGCGTGGTTCACTGCATTAGCACCACAGTACCCAGCACTTCAAATCGTAATCCAACACTCGATATTGAGCAAAACTTAATCACTACAGTTAATTTACTAGAGTCAATGAAAAGAGCAAAGGTGAGGAAGCTAATTTACTTGTCGTCTGGTGGAACGGTCTACGGTATTCCCAACCAATTGCCAGTGAGCGAAGCGCACTCGCTCAATCCTATTTGTTCTTATGGGGTTGTTAAGGTGGCGATTGAAAACTACATTGGTATGTTTAAAGAGCTGTATGGCCTTAAGCCAATTATACTGAGGCCGTCTAATCCTTATGGTGTTCGCCAAGGCCATGCAGGTGTGCAAGGCGCCTTAAGTACATTTTTATTTAACACGCTTTCAAACAAACCTATCACCATTTGGGGCGATGGCGAAATACAGCGTGGATATATTTACGTTAAAGATATGGCCGATTTGTGCGCTTTAGCGGTAGTATCTGATGCTGAGAGTACTTATAACGTGTGTGGCGGCACTGGACACTCACTCAATCAGCTATTAGCTTTTATTGAATCTGTAACGGGCATTGCGCCTAATGTTAGCTATCAGCCTGCAAGAGCATTTGATGTTAAAAAAATTGTGCTGGATATTACCCAAGCAAAGAAAACGTTTGGCTGGGCACCGCAATACTCAATTGAGCAAGGTATCACTGAGTTTTATAAAAGCTTGATTTAACCAATAAAATGATGCGCATCACTTACGTTATTAACCAGTATCCAAAAGTCAGCCATACTTTTATTCGGCGTGAAATTCTTGCATTAGAGCGTTTAGGTTTCAACGTGCAGCGTATTGCCATGCGCGGGTGGGATGAAAAACCAATTGATGTGGATGACATCAGCGAGCAAGCAAAAACGCAATATGTATTAAAAAACGGTGTATTTCTCCTACTATTTTCTGCACTAAAAATAGTGTTAAGTAAGCCATTAGCGTTTATTTCTGCGCTAAAACTAGCCATCAAAATGAGCATTAAAGCAGATAGGCCTTTGATTTATCATCTGATTTATCTGGCAGAAGCTTGTCAAGCATTTACTTGGGCTAACGAATTTAAAGCAACGCATATTCACGCACACTTTGGCACCAACCCTAGCGAAGTTGCCATGCTAATGGGTATACTTGGTCGTATTCCATACAGCTTTACAGTGCATGGCCCAGAAGAGTTCGACCGACCACAATTTTTAAAGATAGCTGAAAAAATCAATCGGTCCAAGTTTGTAGTGGCTATTTCTTCATTTGGTAAAAGTCAGCTACAGCGCTGGGTTGCTTTTTCGCAGTGGCAAAAAATTAAAATTGTACATTGTGGTTTAGAGCCTAATTTTTACACGATAGATTCGGTTGAATTTCCAAAGAAACCAAAATTAGTTTGCGTAGGACGCTTGTGCGAGCAAAAAGGCCAACTTTTATTAATAGAAGCGGCTCAAAAACTGGCTGCTGACAACGTAGATTTTGAATTGATACTAGCTGGCGATGGTGAAATGCGTCAAGAAATTGAAGTATTAATCGCACAGTATGCACTACAAAATCGCGTGACTATCACTGGCTGGATTAGCAGCAGCGCGGTTAGACAACATATATTAGATGCACAATTGCTGGTATTACCCAGTTTTGCTGAAGGCTTACCAGTAGTCATTATGGAAGCGATGGCACTTAAACGACCTGTTATTTCAACTTACATTGCAGGCATACCCGAATTGGTTAAACATGGTGAAAACGGCTGGCTGTGCGTAGCCGGGGACGTTGAAAACTTAGCTTTTACCATTCAATTAGCACTGTCCACGCCACTTAATCAGTTACAAATAATGGGTGAGATTGCACATGAGCATGCAATAGCGAGGCATCATATTGATACTGAAGTTGCTAAACTCGCTCAGTTTATGCAAAGCTAAAATTCGATGGTATTGCAGATTTTATTTTTTATGATAATCGCAATTGTTGCCATTCCTGTGGCTGTGTTGGTTGCGCAGGTATTCGCGGCTCTGATTTATGTAAAAAAACCGCTTAATACGCAGACTAATAAAATCCAAAATTTAGCTATCTTAATGCCCGCTCATAATGAGGCTTTAGTGATTGCTAAAACCATCAATACTTTAGTTCCAACAGTTAATTCGGCTCAACAAATATTGGTTGTTGCTGATAATTGCAATGATGAAACGGCGGATATTGCGAGAAGCTTGGGTGCTACCGTGATTGAGCGACAGCACTCAACGCTACGCGGTAAAGGTTATGCGCTAGATTGTGGTTTGCAACATTTAAAAGCAAATCCGCCTGAAGTAGTGATTATTATTGACGCAGACTGTATGGCAGATGCAGAAGCTATTGCAACGCTTGCCCATGCCTGCGTAGTACACCAGCGCCCGATACAGGCTTTATATTTAATGCAGATGCAAACCAATCCCAGCTTAAAACAGCGCATTGCAGCATTTGCTTGGGTAGTCAAAAACCATGTACGACCTTTAGGTTTTAAAGTGCTAGGTTTGCCCTGTCAGTTAATGGGTACTGGGATGGCCTTTTTATGGAAAGACATTGCCGCCGTAAATTTGGCAAGCGGACACATCGCAGAAGATATGAAGCTAGGTGTTGATTTAGCAAGACTAAATAAAGCACCTATTTTTGTGCCGGAAGCATTAGTCACCAGTGTGTTTCCACTAGATAAAAATGCAACTAAAACCCAACGCGCACGCTGGGAACATGGACATTTAAGTATTATTGTTAATGATGCGCCCAGCCTGTTTTATGAGGCAATAAAAACTAAAAACCTGCAAATGTTAGGCTTGGCTTTTGATCTGATTGTGCCGCCTTTAGCCGTGCTTGCTTTAATGTCTTGCCTAATATTTTTGATTGGTTTAGTTTTGCATCAGTTTTTGTACAGCCCATTATTACTAAGTTACACAAGTGCAGTATTAACAGTTCTAATCGTCACTGTTTTAATCGCTTGGGCTTTTTTTGGGCGGCACATTGTTAGCTTTAAACAGCTGTGTTACGCGCCTATTTATGCTCTAGTTAAAATACCGCTATATATTAAGTTTTTCGTCAATCGCCAAGTAGAGTGGGTACGTTCTAAACGTGATTAGTCTGTAACCTACAATTGGCACACTTACTGCTCTAATTGAAAATTGCTAGCATTTATTAAGGTTAAAACATTTGGTTATTTCAGTCATATTTGTTAGCTATAACACTGCAAAAATGAGCATCGAAGCGATAAGCAGCTTACTTGCATCTAATGGTGATTTTGAATTAGAGGTATTTGTAGTGGATAACGCATCAAAAGATGACTCAGTTTCTGTCATCAAAGGTGCTTTTCCTCAGATTACTTTAATTGAAAATAATGTGAATGTGGGATTTGGACGCGCAAACAACCAAGTGCTAGATTTAATCACTGGCGAATATATTCTTTTGCTCAATACAGATGCTTTTGTGCAGCCCGATACGATAGCGAAAACCATTCAATATATCGAATCGCAACCCAGTTGTGGTGTGTTGGGTGTGCGCTTAATAGGGCGTGATAACGAGCAACAGCCATCTTGTCGATACTTCCCAACACCTTTTAATTTATTTGCACATCGGCTTGGCCTCGGTCGCTGGTTACCAACATTGCAGATGGTTGATGATATTGATTGGAACCCTGCGATTACTGCAAATTGTGATTGGGTACCTGGTTGTTATTACCTAGTTCGCAAACAGGTAGTCGATAAAGTAGGCTTATTTGACCCGAGATATTTTTTATACAGTGAAGAGGTTGATCATTGTTTTGCAGTTAAAAAAGCTGGCTGGCAAGTGGTTTATTTTGCAGATACTTCAGTCGTGCATATTGGTGGCGAAAGTGCCAAATCTGATGGAAAAGTCACAAACAGTGGTAAGCAATTAAGTGTACTGCAGGCTGAAAGTGAATTGCTATATTTCAGAAAAAATCATGGCTTATTGAGCTGTGTTTTAAACATAGTGTTGGTTGTGCTAACCGACCTAATTCAAATGATTAAAGACTTAATAAAATTAAAGTGGAAAAAAAATAGTCACTTTTTTGCCGCCAGTAAACTCATTTTAATCAGTGCAATTAAAACCCGAATGGGTAGTATCCCCGCCAGATAAAGGCGATACAATTCACACATGTTTAATCATATCAGACAAGATTTAAAAAGCTATCACGGCGACTGGGCTGCGCAAGGGTTTTGGGTAATGATGGTCTATCGTTTCGGCAGGTGGCGTTACACTATTAACAATGTATTGATTCGTAAAGTATGTTCATTTTTATACAAGTTTCTTTACAAGCTAGTTCAAATTCTAACGGGCATCGAAATGCCATGTGAGGCAAAAGTCGGTGAGAATTTCTTGATTGATCATTTTGGCGGCATTGTCATTAGCGGTTATGCTAAATTTGGCGATAACTGCAGAATTCGAAATGGCGTAGTGGTTGGGCTTAAAAATGTGAATGAGCCGTGCGCCCCACAAATTGGCAACAATGTCGATATTGGTGCGGGTGCAAAATTATTGGGCAATATCAAGATTGGTAACAACGTTAGTATTGGTGCTAATTCGGTTGTGCTGACGGATGTGCCTGATAATTCAATTGCAGTAGGCGTGCCAGCGGTGATTAAAACTAAAAAAGTAGCGTTAACGTGATTGAATCATCAAAAAAACGTGTTCGATTATTTGGTGCAGAAATTGATTTGCTCTCAATGTTGGATGCCGTTGTATTAATCGATTCATGGCTTACACAAGCTCCAAAAATCTGTCGTTTTGTAGTAACGCCTAATGTGGATCATATTGTTAAATTTCAGACAGATATTGGCTTGCAGGCTGCATATCAACATGCTTCACTGATTGTGACTGATGGGAAACCAGTAGTTTGGGCTGCCAATCTACTAGGCGTAAATATCCCTGGCACTGTACCAGGCAGCGATTTAGTACCTGCTATTTTTGAGCATGCACAAAGCAATAATAAACAATTGACAGTATTTTTATTAGGCGCCATGCCAGGTGTGGCGGACCGTGCAAAAGAAGTGATTCATGCCACATGGCCGATGGTTAAAGTGGTTGGTACATTAAGCCCCGATTTTGGGTTTGATAAAAAGCCAGCAGTTTCTAAAGCCATTTGCGACACAATTAATGCAAGTGGCGCAGATTTACTGGTGCTCGGTTTGGGCGCACCTAAGCAAGAGTTATGGATTACCCAATATGCAAATGAAATTTCAGTGAAAGTCGCATTGTGTGTGGGCGCAACCATCGACTTTATTGCAGGTGAAAAGTCGCGAGCACCAGTATGGATGCAGAAAATTGGCTTAGAATGGCTACATCGAATGCTGTCGGAGCCTAGGCGGTTAGCTAAACGCTATCTAGTAGATGCGGTTGTTTTTCCTAAACTGATTGTTAATGAATGGCTGTTGCGCAAACAATTACAGGCAGATAACAAACCTTCAGCGGATAAAAGCTGAGCATTTTCATATGATTCGCTTATTCGATATAGCCAAATTAACTAGTTTCTGCTTGGTATTTTTATGCGCAGGCACATTATCTGCGTTGGCGACCAATGCAATAAAGCCTGAACAAGTAGTGGTGATTGTGAATAAGCAAGATGCTAATAGCTTGACAGTTGGCGACTATTACTTAAACGCCAGAAATATTCCTAAAAAAAACTTAATCATCTTAGATATTCCCTCAGCTGAAGCCGTCATTTCTAGCGAACAATTTAAACCATTGCGTGAAAAAATATACGCCAATATTGGTGATGAAATTCAAGTAATTGTCATAGCTTGGTCAAAACCCTACGCTGTGGGCTGTAATTCAATTACTTCTGCCATGACTTTAGGTTATGAACAAGAGCAGTGTGAAAAGCTTTGTTCTCTAGGTGTCAAAAACCCTTATTACAATAGCCGCTCACGTAATCCACGAAAAGATTTTAATATGCGCTTATCTATATTATTGCCTGCAGATTCTGTTGAGTTAGCAAAAAATGTGATTGATAGAGGCGTGATTAGTGCTTTTAAGTTGAATAAGGCAACTGGCTATTTTTTGAAAACCAGCGACGATCTGAGAAGTAAGCCGAGGGAAAGTTTTTTCCCTAAAGATTTAACAAAAATTGAAAGTAAACAACTTTACATACGCACGATCAAAGCCGATAGCATTAAACACAAAAAAGACATCATGTTTTATTTTACAGGAGTAGTTTCAGTTCCATATTTAGAAACGCTTCACTTTATGCCAGGGGCAGTTGCTGATCATCTAACATCTTGGGGTGGTGTTTTGTACGATGGTGGTCAAATGTCTATTTTAAAATGGCTTGAGGCAGGCGCTACTGGTTCTTATGGCTCTGTATCAGAGCCTTGCAATTATTGGCAAAAGTTTCCCAATCCAGCAGTCATGATTTCGCGTTATTTGGCAGGTGAAACATTGATTGAATCTTACTGGAAAAGCGTGTTTTGGCCCACGCAGGGATTATTTATTGGTGAGCCATTGGCAGCGCCATATTACGTTGAGCCGAATTTTGTAGATTTAAGTCCAGTCAATCCTGATGAATCTCAATAGAGTTTGATTAATATGGCGCTCACGCAGTTAAATTAAGCATAAAAAGATAGTGAATTAGCTGCTTTGTAATAGCCCAGTTGGGCCGCAGTGATGCGAGAGGCTTTTTTACTGATAAACTAAGCGGCTAAAGTTAACAACTGTCATGCAATACGTTTTTGTAAAGAGATCTTTTAACCTTTTATTTAAAGCATATTTAAATTAACTGTAAAATTTACCCAATAATTAAAGAGCACTCAACATGAAAAATATACTAGCCCAATTGTTCATTATCTTATCACTCGCATCGTTAATCAGCGCATGCTCATCGCCAGAAGAAAAAGCAGAAAAATTCTATGAGAAAGGAATGGCTTTAATTGAGTCCGATCCTGATAAAGCGAGATTAGAGTTTCAAAACGCTTTGCAAGTGAAAAAAGTGATGCCTAAGGCTGTCTATGCGCTGGCTTTAATTGCAGAACGTAAAGGTGATTTTAAGTCTACTTACGGATTGATGAACGAGGTACTTGAAAGAGAGCCTAATAATATTAATGCGCTGGTTAAAACAGGACAAATATTACTGGCTGCAGGTAAGGTAGACCTTGCACTCGAGAGAAGTAATAAAGCGTTTGCAGTTGATAAAAATAATGTAGGCGCATTAAATTTGCGCGCAGCAATTCAACTGAAATTAAATGACCCTAAAGGCGCTATTGAATATGCAAACACTGCTTTAAGTAAAGATGCCAATAGCTCAGACGCTTATATTTTATTAGCAACAGAGCGTTTGTCTGCTAAAGATAATACAAAAGCACTTGAGTTTTTAGACAAAGCTTTAACGTTAGATGAGAAAAACCTAGCCATTCATATGATACGAATTAAAGTATTAGATGATATGAGTAAACCGCAAGAAGTAGAGCAGGCTTACCAAAAATTAACGCAAAAATTTCCTGATAAAACCATTATTAGAAAAAGCTATGCACAGTTTTTAATTAAAAATAATCGACAAGCGGATGCGGAAAAACAAATACGTGCTATTGCAGACGCAATGCCTGACTTAAGCGCTAAGATAGACGTTGTGCGTTTTGTTATTGCGACAAAAGGACCTGAAGCGGGTAGAGCAGAATTAGAAAAATATTCGAAAAAAGAGCCTAACAATTATGAGCTCGCATTTGCATTGGTTAATTTATATCAATTACAAAATCAACCCCAACTAGAAGACAAATTACTCAATGAAATTGTAAAAACAGCAGGTAATTCAGCTGATGGCTACAAAGCGCAAAGCATGATTGCCTATAAATTAATTCAGCGCGGTCAAAAAGATAAAGCAAGTAAAATGCTTAATGCCATTTTAGATGTAGATAAAAGTAATGGGCAAGCACTTACTTTAAGAGCAGGGTTGGCTCTAGAAGCAAAAAATTACGATGCCGCTATCATAGACTTGAGAACAGTTACCCGCGATTCACCAACTGCTTTTAATGCGCTCGTGATGCTGGCCTCTGCGCATGAAAATGCAGGGTCACCAGAACTAGCTGAAGAGCAATATATTAAGGCATTTGAAACCAGTAAATTCTCACCCAATTATGGTGTTCCTTACGCACAGTTTTTAATGCGCCGCAAACAGCCAGAGCGCGCTGAAAAAGTTTTCGAGGAGATGCTTGAAGCTAACCCTGATAATGCTTCAGTTATGCGATCTCTTGCTCAGGCTAGAATTGCACGTGGTGATTATGCTGGAGCACAAGCACTAGCAGACCAAGCGAAAAAAATAAATGAGAAAAATCCATTAGCAGATCAAATACTGGGTGCAATTTCAGCAGGTAAAAATGATACTGAAGGTGCTATAACAGCATTTAAACGTGCGCATAATGCAGCACCAAACGACAGCCAGCCAATTGTTGCTGTCGTTAGAACATATCTGCGCGCAGGCAAAAATAAAGAAGCGATTGCATTTATAGATAGTGTGTTAAAAGATAACCCAAATAACGTAGATGCAGCCATCATAAAAGGCCAAATTTACCTTTCCACTGGAAACATGCAGGAAGCACAAAAACTATTCTCTGGCGTCATTCAGGCTAATCCTAAAAACGCATCTGCATATCAACAACTTGCTATTGCGCAACAGCGCTCAAAACAAAAAGAGGCAGCAGACAAAACAATCCAAGCAGGTTTAGTCGCAATCCCTAAAGATTTCAGTTTAATGCTGACACAGGCTGGTTTATATGAAGAGTCTAATCGTATTGATGATGCGATTAAAGTGTATGAAGATATGTTAAAACAACGTCCAGATGCAGAAATAGTGAGTAATAACTTGGCAAGCCTGTTGTTAGACTCCCGCAAGGATCAAACCAGTATAGAGCGTGCATATGCCTTAGCTAAATCGGCTAAAGACAGTACAACGCCTCAATTTCTAGACACTTTTGGCTGGGCAAGTTACAAAGTTGGCAAGTTTGATGATGCAGAAAAAGCATTAAAACAGGCGATAGAGAAAATGCCTGAAACCGCTGTATTTCACTATCATTTAGCTAAAATATATATCGCCAAAAGTGAGCAAGATTTGGCAAAACAGTCCCTACAAAAAGCAGTTAAATTGGCTGAAAATCAGCAGTTTGTGCAAAAAGATGACGCAGTTGCATTACTCAAATCTTTATAGTCGTATAGTCTGGATAACGCAATATGTATGAAGCATTTTATGGTTTAAAAGAAAAGCCTTTTTCAATTCAACCAGATCCAGAATTTTTATTTTTTAGTTTACGCCATAGCATGGCATATGCCATGCTGGAGTACGGCGTTCAAAACAGAGCTGGATTTTCAGTCATTTGTGGTGAAATAGGCTGCGGGAAAACGACATTGGTTCGCCACCTGCTGAATAATTTGGGCGATGAATTAACAGTTGGCATTGTCTACAATACCCATGAGCATATCGATGATTTATTAGGCTGGATTATGCTTTCCTTTAATCAGCCGTATGAGGGCAAATCTAATTTAGCTTTATATGATGCTTTTCAACAGTTTCTAATTAAATGTTACAGCGAAAATAAGCGCGTTGTATTGATTGTGGATGAAGCACAAAACTTAAGTCCTGCAGCGCTAGAATCACTGCGTATGCTCTCAAATATTAACGCTGACAAAGATCAGTTATTACAAATCATATTGGTTGGTCAACCTCAATTAAGAGACTTGCTGCGAAGACCTGATTTGCAACAATTTTTTCAACGTGTCTCTGTGGACTTTTTTATACCGCCGCTAGAGTCTTTTGAAGCGGATAAATATATTCATCATCGTTTACATATCGCTGGTCGCGATGCGCCATTATTTACGCCTGCTGCCACGCGTTTAATAGGTGAGGCCTCACGCGGCATTCCACGTAGCATTAATATTCTTTGTGATACAGCACTTGTCTATGGATACTCAACTAATGCAGACAAAATTGACGTTGGACTGGTGCGAGAAGTGATTAAAGATAGAACAGAATTTGGTGTATTAGGCATATAACTGCAAGTATGAATAGCTGAATATGTCTAGATTAAATGTCTTAATTGTTTGTGAGCACGCTTCAAATATTTTTGGCGGGGAGGCGATGCTACCGCTTAATTATTTTAGGTATTTATCAAAAACACAGCACAATGTTTATTTAATTACACATGCACGCGTGCAGTCATCAATACTGAAAATTAACGATATTAATCAAGAACATGTGTTTTATGTGCCGGATACATATATGCATAAGTTTCTAAATCGACACTCAAGCTTGCTGCCTGAGAGAGTCCGCATCGTCACCTTTGGTTTTTTAATGCATCTTATTACACAGATGTACCAATGGAAATTAGCCAGAAAAATTGTTAAAGATAAAAAAATTCACGTGATTCATGAGCCTGCACCTGTGTCGGCTGTTCAACCCTCTGCCATGTTTGGCTTGGGTGTTCCAGTTATTATTGGGCCCATGAATGGCGGCATGTCATTTCCATCTGCATTTCAGTATATGGCAAGTAAATCTGAGCGTTTTTTATATCAATTAATGAGATTATTTTCTTCCGTCTACAACTTATGCATACCCGGTAAATTTTTTGCCAAATATTTATTAGTCGCTAATAAAAGAACGCAAAATACGCTACCAAAATTTAGGTTGGGACAAGTAGTGGAAATTGTAGAAAATGGTGTTTTTTCAGCATTAGATAAGCCAAAGCCAATTGCTCAATCTAGCATAGCTCATGTACTGTTTGTGGGCCGTTTAGTGGATTGGAAGACGGTTGATATCTTGATTGATGCGGTTGGTCTTTGCAAAGAAAATTTAAAGCTTACTATTTTAGGAGACGGGCCGCTGAGGCAAGAGCTTGAAAAATACGCTCAAAATAATGCACCAAATAAAGTGGAGTTTTTAGGTTTGGTACCGCATTCAGAAACCAATAAGCATTATGATAAAGCAGATATATTTGCATTACCCAGTATCAGGGAGTGTGGCGGGGCAGTTGTTTTAGAAGCAATGGCTAGAGGTTTGCCAGTGGTTGCTACTGCTTGGGGCGGGCCAATGGATTATATTACGGCCGAATCGGGTTTCTTAGTAGAGCCAAAATCGAGAGCTTATATGGTTGAACAATTCTCAGCCATTATTGACCAATTAGCGCAAAAGCCAGATTTACGTTACCAAATAGGCCAAGCTGCAATTGACAGAATTAAAAAACATTTTTTGTGGGATACCAAAATTGAAGAAGTTATCAGTGTTTACAAGCGCGCACTCAATGCTTAAGCGTTTGTCGGGAGACACAGCTTGATAGAATTGATGGACTGGTTAAAGAAACACGTTAGAGCTGTGCTATACGCATTATTAGTCATTTTTTTAATGATTACTTTTCGCGATGCTTTGGAGGAGCAATTGATAAGAGTCACGCATGAAGAGCGTTACTCTCACGCACCTTTAGTATTCTTTATGGCGCTTTATCTCATTTGGATTAAACGATTTGAAATTAAAAATCACAATGACGGACCTTGGATTGGTGTAGGCATTACCATTTTTGCAGGCGTTGCTCTCATTGTTGGTGAACTCAGCGCAATATGGACTATTGTTCAATACGGCATGTTGTTAATGTGCTTTGGCTTGGCTTGGACCATGATTGGTAAACAAATCAAAAAAATATTAATACCATTTTTGCATTTGTTTTTAGTGATTCCATTGCCTTATATGCTGGATGTCATGCTCTCAGGAAAGATGCAACTGGTCTCCTCAGACTTAGGCGTCGCTATTAGTCGTTTGCTAGGCATGACAGTTTTTCAAGATGGCAATATCATCGATTTAGGTATTTATAAGTTACAAGTAGTAGAAGCGTGCAGCGGGCTAAATTATATGTACCCGTTAATGACCATCGGCTTAATGATGGGCTATATGTACAAAGCACCGTTTTATGCACGTGCTGCATTGTTTTTATCTAGTGTGCCAATTAGCATTGTGATGAATAGTGCGCGTATTGCGGTCGTCGCCGTTCTTGTTAACCAATCTGGTATCGAAGCAGCTGAGGGCTTCATGCATTACTTTGAAGGTTGGGTTATCTTTTTAATTTGTATTGGCTTACTTTTACTAGAAGCTAAATTATTCAATATTGCGTTAAAAATGAATAATAGAACGTTAGCTGGTTCTTTTGATTATCTAGAAACAAGACATCAGACAGAGGATAGCGATGCCAAAAGTAACATTCAGCGTCTGCCCATTATCGTTGGTATTTCGATTGTTATATTAGCCTCGCTATCAACTTTCACCATTAAGCATCGAGATGAAGTGATTCCTGAAAGAGCTTATTTTAGCTCGTTTCCATTAGAAATTAACGGCTGGAAAGGTCGAACTTATGAGTTTGAAAATGGCGAAAATCAGATTTTACAACTCAAAGATTATCTTTTAGTCAATTACAATAAGGCGAACACCAACATCAATGTATATGCTGGCTATACCGATTCGCAACGTTCAGGCTCTGTTCCACACTCGCCAAAAGCCTGTATTCCTGGTGGTGGCTGGGAAATAAGTAATACGAAACTGCATGAAGTGATTATAAATGACCAAAAATCGATTAAAGTCACGCGCATGCTCATTTCTAAGGGCGAATCGAGACAATTAGTTTACTACTGGTTTCATCAACGTGGGCGTGACTTGTCCAATGAGTTTTCAATGAAGTTTGCATTGTTATATGATGCGATTAAGATGAATAGAACAGACGGTGCGATTGTGCGCTTTACCGTACCCGTATATAAGTCAGAATTAGAATCAGACAGAGCATTGGCGGAGTTTATTCAACAAAGCTATCCGCTATTACCGCGTTATATTCCTGATTAAGTATTAATCCGCGGTAGAATCTGTTTTGTTGCGATTGTATGGTGCCCGGAAGAGGACTCGAACCTCCACATCTTTCGATACAGGTATCTGAAACCTGCGCGTCTACCAATTCCGCCATCTGGGCATATTTACTTAACCATAAATAATGCTTCAAATTTTATAGGAAGCCAATAACTTGTCAATTAAAAAAAGCGATACGACTGATAAAAGTAACGCCAATCAACGCGGTAGTGATCCGCACGCCAAACGTGAGGCGGCGCAATATGAAACACCATTGCCCAGCCGTGAGTTGATATTGCAAATTCTGTCTGATCAAGGCATACCGCTCAGTAATGAGCAAATTTATACTTTGCTGGATATTGGTGATGATGAGCGCGATAATTTTAATAGACGCCTCAACGCAATGGAACGAGAAGGCCAAATTATGCGCAACCGTAAAGGTGCGCTGTGCTTGGCAGAAAAAATTCATTTAATCGCGGGTACAGTGCAAGGCCACCCAGACGGCTTCGGTTTTTTAGTGCCAGATGATAAAACCAAGCATTCAGAAGATTTGTTTTTAGGCCCGCGCGAAATGGCGCAAGTCATGCATGGTGACCGTGCCATGGCGCGCATGGCGGGCTTGGACAGAAAAGGTCGGCCAGAAGGTAAAATTGTTGAGGTATTAGAACGCAGCACCAAAACGCTGGTAGGACGCATTGTACGTGGTACTGGTGTGACGATTGTTGCCGCTGAAGATAAACGTATCAACCAGGATATTTTGATTCCTTATCACTTGGATATGGGTGCGAAACCAGGCCAAGTGGTGATGGTGGAATTGACTGAGCAACCAAGCTCGCATGCGCATCCAATGGGCAAAGTAGTGCAGATTTTAGGTAACTATGCCGATAGCGGTATGGAAATCGAAATCGCTTTACGTAAACACAAGCTACCGCATGAATTTTCGCCAGCAGCTATCAATCAGGCAGAGCGCATTCCCAAATTAGTTCAAGCGGCCGATTACAAAGGTCGCATTGATTTGCGTGAAATGCCTTTAATTACCATTGACGGTGAAACTGCGCGCGATTTTGATGATGCTGTGTATGCTGAACCGCAAGGCTTGGGTTGGCGCTTGGTCGTGGCGATTGCGGATGTGAGCTTTTATGTTAAGCCTGACGATGCTTTGGATAAAGAAGCCTTTGAGCGCGGCAATTCGGTTTATTTCCCGCGCCGCGTGATTCCTATGCTGCCAGAAGCACTATCAAACGGTTTATGTTCGCTTAATCCAGATGTTGAGCGCTTATGTATGGTGTGCGACATGCAGGTGGATGCCGCGGGCATCGTGCAGAAATACCAGTTCTACCCGTCTGTGATGCGCTCAAAAGCGCGCATGACATACACCAAAGTGGCTGATATGCTGCAAAATATAGAAGGCGATACAGCTAAAGAATATAGCCACATCATGCCGCATGCGCAAAACCTGTATAGCTTATTTAAGTTGATGTTGGCGCAGCGCGAAAAACGTGGTGCAATCGAGTTTGAATCGACCGAAACCATGATGATTTTTGACGATAATGGCAAAATCGATCGCATTGTGCCGACGGGTCGCAATGATGCACACAAGCTGATTGAAGAATGTATGCTGGCCGCCAATGTATGTGCGGCGGATTTCTTGCACAAAAATGAACACGCTGCACTTTATCGTATCCATGAAGGCCCAACGCCAGAAAAACTGGAAGCTTTGCGCACCTTTATGGCTGAAGTCGGTTTTGGTGTTACTGGTGGTGACAAGCCACACGCCAAAGATTACGGCAAGCTAATGAATCTTATCAAGCAGCGCCCAGATGCACAATTATTGCAAACAGTATTGTTAAGATCTATGCAGCAAGCGGTGTATAGCCCAGATAATGTCGGTCACTTTGGCTTGGCCTATGAAGCGTATGCACACTTTACGTCGCCAATACGTCGTTACCCCGATTTGCTGATTCATCGTGCAATTAAAGCGGTTTTGAAAAACGAAAAATACAAAGCTCAAGATTGGAATGCGCTAGGTGTGCATTGCTCAATGACAGAGCGCCGCGCCGATGATGCCACACGCGATGTGACCAACTGGCTTAAATGCTATTACATGCAAGATAAAATCGGTGAGGTCTATGAAGGCACTGTGGCTGGCGTCACCAGTTTTGGCCTGTTTGTGGCTTTAGATGGTGTGTATGTAGAAGGCTTGGTGCATGTGACTGAGTTGGGTAACGATTACTTTAATTATGATAAAGCGCGCCACGAAATGCTAGGCGAGCGCACAGGCGCCAGATATCGATTGGGTGACAGACTAACGGTAAAAGTAGCGCGCGTTGATTTAGAAACCAGCAAAATCGATTTTACTTTAGTGACGGGTGCGGGTAAAACCAGTAATCAAAATTTAGGCGATGATACGGGGCAGGGTAAAGGCGGCAATAAGCCTCTAAGCATCAATAAAGATAAGGCATCTGCTGATTTTAAAATGATGAGCACGCGTGCTTTGGAAAAAGCCAAGAAAGACCGCTCTGGCGCTAAAAAAGTCAGCAAAACACCAGCTAGGTCAGGCGGAAAACCTTCCTCAAAGCCAAGTTCAAAGCCCGCTTCAAAAAGTAGAAATACAAAAAATAAAGGCAAAAGATAAAGAATGAGAAAAGCAATATGAGCGATAGTCGTATTTTATTTGGCTTTCACGCCGTTTTAAGCCGTATGCGCCAGCATGCAACCAGCATTGAAGAAATTTTGATTGATCGCGACCGCATCGATGCGCGCATGAAAGATTTGCTCAATATGGCTGAAGCATCCAATGTGCGTACCATGCAAGTTGAACGCAGCCGTTTAGATGGCTTGGCAGGCATGAATGGCCGCCATCAGGGCGTGATTGCGCGCGTGGTTGATACGCCTATTCCTTACAAAGATATTCACGATATTTTAGAATCGGATTTGACTGAAGCACCATTCTTTTTGGTGCTGGATGGCGTTGAAGACCCACATAACTTGGGCGCTTGCTTGCGCGTAGCTGATGCAATGGGTGTACACGCTGTGATTGCCCCTAAAGACCGTGCCGTTGGCTTAAATGCGACCGTACGCAAGGTTGCATGTGGAGCTGCGGAAACGGTGCCTTTTATTGCGGTAACTAATTTAGCGCGTACCTTGCGTGAGTTAAAAGATGCGGGTGTGTTTATTGTAGGCACTGCAATGGAAGCCCCTAAAGGCATGGCAGCGCCAACGAGCTTGTTGGATACCAAATTAGATGGCCCGATAGCCTTGGTTTTAGGCGCAGAGGGTGATGGCATACGCCGCTTAACGGCTGAAACTTGCGATGCATTAGTGACTATACCGATGTTTGGCAGCGTAGAAAGCTTGAATGTCAGTGTAGCTAGCGGAATTTGCTTATACGAAGTACGTCGCCAGCGCGGTTTAAAGCATAATTAAGTCAATATATTCGGTTAACTTAACACTTTAAATACGCCTAATTTAACTTGAGTGTATTTAAAGTGCGTTTCCGTACATGTTTTAGCAATGCCGCGTCATCAATTAACGATTCACCATAGCTTGGCACAAGTTGCTTCATTTTTTGTTGCCAAACGCTGGTTTTTAATTGATTTGAAAAACAGCGCTCAAGCACATCAATCATGGCCTGTACGCTAACAGATGCACCAGGTGAAGCACCTAATAAAGCTGCCAAAGAACCATCTTGAGCAGCAACGATTTCAGTGCCAAATTCTAACTTACCCATTTTTTCATCGCATTTTTTAATAATCTGAACGCGCTGACCAGCATTGGCTAATTGCCAGTCTGCAGATTTGGCATGTGGCAAAAATTCGCGCAAGGCATTCATGCGTTGTTCATGGGTCTGAAACACCTCGCCAACCAAGTATTTGGTTAGATCCATATTGTGCTTACCTACGCCCAGCATGGCTTTTAGATTGTTGGGTTTAACCGATTTGGCTAAATCCAAGCGTGAACCTTGCTTAAGAAATTTGGTGGTAAAACCGGCAAATGGGCCAAATAATAAGGCAAGTTTGCCGTTAATCGTGCGTGTGTCTAAGTGTGGCACAGACATGGGCGGCGCGCCTACAGCGGCTTTTCCATATACTTTTACTTGGTGCTGTTTAATCACGTCTGGATTATTGCATATCAGCCACTGCCCACTGACAGGAAAGCCGCCATAACCAACGCTTTCGGGGATATTCGCTTTTTGTAATAAAGGTAAAGCGCCACCACCAGCACCCAAAAATACAAATTTTGCATTGATGGTTTTGCTGTGTTTTGTCAATTTGTTATGCAAAGCCACGTGCCAGCTACTTTTAGCTGAATTGACACCAATTTTTTTTAGTTTTTTAACGCGCGTATTGTTCAGTAGTGTAAAGTTGGACGAAGTTTTTAACTTGCTCACCATATGGCGGGTTAAAGCGCCAAAATCAATATCAGCGCCATGTGCCACATAAGTTGCTGCCAACTTTTCTGTTGGATTTCTATCTGCCATCATCAATGGCATCCATGCTTTTAGCTGCTCTGAGTCTTCGCTATATTGCATATCAGCAAATAAATGATGCTGCTTAAGCAAGGTATGACGGCGTTTTAAAAAATCGATATTTTCATTGCCAGTCACGAAACTTAAATGCGGCGTTTTGTTGATAAATTGTGTAGGTGAGGGCAGTGCACCAGTTTCAACCAAATGCGACCAAAACTGTAAAGATACTTCAAAAGCGGCATTAATCTCAAGCGCACGTTTAATGGCAATCGCGCCATCTGTAGCTTGTGGAGTGTAGTTTAGCTCGCAATACCCTGCATGGCCTGTACCCGCATTATTTAAGGCGTCAGAGCTTTCTAATGCCACGTCGTTTAGCTGCTCTACCATGGTGATAGTCAGCGTTGGATCTAACTGTTGTAATAAAGTGCCCAAGGTAGCGCTCATAATGCCGCCACCAACTAACAGAACATCGGTTTCTACATTCTTCATATTATCAAGTCAGTTAAAGGTTGTGATCAATATTTAGCAAAACGCGCCTGAGATGCTGTAAACCCAGCACACAGTAAAAAAGCCAGATAACTGGCTTTTTAGATTTAAAACGGCAGTGCACAAATTAGTAAGTGCGTCTTTTAGGCGGGCTGTAAGCCTGCTTGGATTCAATATGCCTAAAAGTAATACGACCATTATTAATATCATAAGGTGAAAGCTCCAACACCACTTTATCACCCGCTAAAATACGAATATGGTTTTTGCGCATTTTGCCGCCAGTGTAAGCAATTAATTTATGGCCATTCTCTAGCGTTACACGATAACGTGAGTCAGGTAGAATCTCATCTACCACACCATTCATTTCAATTAATTCTTCTTTAGCCAAACAGTTACTCCAATATAATTTGCGACCGACATTTAAGATTCATACAATTAAGACCCATATGAAGCATTAAATGACCTTGCAAACTTTGGGAATTGCAGCATAGAACAGCGAAAAATCATGCGTTACCGCTACATTTAACGCACGCGCAGTATAGTCTTGCCGCTGAAAATAAGCAATCAAATTGACCAAATGTGCAACCTTGATACCCTAAACTTAGGCATAAATGCAAAAAAGTTTGAAATAGTGCTTGACACGCCGTGCACTTGTACGTAAAAAGCATTCTAGGCGTTTGAATTTTTAAATTGTTGAGTTTTCGAAACTAGTAATATTTTAAAAACCCAAACTTTTAGGGTGCCTCCCTTTTTTAAAGTATGAAAGTAAGATTATGGCAACAGGTATTGTAAAATGGTTTAATGACTCAAAAGGCTTCGGCTTTATTACTCCAGACGCAGGCGGTGACGATTTATTCGCACATTTCTCAGCTATCGTTGATAGCGGCTACAAAAGCTTAAAAGAAAACGATCGCGTTAGTTTTGATGTAACTGATGGACCAAAAGGCAAACAAGCCTCTAACATCCAAAAGGCTTAAGTTAAAACTTAAGTAAGCATTACAAAATTGTAACTGTTAAAATGGCCCTTAATTGGGCCATTTTTTTATACATTTTTTGTGTAACAGAATGCTGGTAATCACCCGTTATACTAAACATATAATAAAGCGGTGAAATTGTAATTAAAGTTATAAATTACCGCCGAATTTAAGGTTGAAATATTTAAACAAATAACAGAACACACAACTATGTAGGGATGGTAACAGCTTGGTGAGTCTTGTAACGTTTCAGCCACTAGTACAAATAAAAAAAGCTAGCGCCTAAACGCTAGCTTTTTTATTTATTGGCTCCTCAACCTGGGCTCGAACCAGGGACACACGGATTAACAGTCCGTTGCTCTACCAACTGAGCTATTGAGGAATCGGTTACACTTACGAAGCCGTGATAATACTGGCTAAGTCTTTTTTGGTCAATCGTTACACTCAATAATTTATAGGTAATTTGATGAAAAAATCTAAAAAAATAGCTTTTGCTTTGGGGGGTGTCGTTTTGATGCTGATTATCCTGCCTTTTTTAGTGCCTACGCAGACTTATCTACAGAAAGCTGAGCGTATTGCCAGCAAAAAATTAGGTGTGCCAGTAACGATTGAGAATGGACATTTGCGTTTTTTACCTAGCCCAAGGTTGGTTGCTAGCGGGATTATTGTTGGAGACAATCAACAGGTCGTTATTGAAAAGCTGGTTATTGTGCCAGCATTAAGCGCATTGTTTTCTGAAACCAGACAAGTGGATTTGAAGGTGATTCGGCCAGTGATTAAAAAAGCGGCTTTAAATATTACTGGTGCGCTGGCTACTAAAAAATCAGAAGATGCAGAAGCAGCGGCAGTGAGTGTGGGCACTATAAATGTGGTTGAAATGCAGCTGATTTGGCCTGGTATTGATTTACCCCTTTTGAATGCTGAAATTGCATTAACTAAATTAAATCAACTGGATTCTGCCATGATAGAAAGTGTAGACGGCAAGCTTAAGGTGGATGTAACCCTAAATGGAGATGAACATTTGGTGATGGTGAGCGCAGACAAGTGGATACTACCCATTGGGCTGCCGTTATTCATTGATAAAGCTTTGCTTAAAATGCATCTTAAGGGGAATAAATTAACGATACCTAAAATTGATGTGGCACTTTATAAAGGTAAGCTGGCAGGGGATGCAGTGTTAACTTGGCCAACGGATAAAAGTGCCGCTAATTGGAAACTTAATGGTCGTTTGAGCATGAATAATTTGTCTGTAAAAGAGCCGAGCAGCATGATGAGTAAAGCGGTATATTTGAGCGGAAATTTGTTTGGCAATGGCAGTTTTTCAGCCACAGCTAAGCAGGCAGGGCAATTGTTAAAACGTTTACAGGCTAGTTTTAAATTTAAAATCAATGATGGCGTTCTGCATGGCTTAGATTTAGCAAAAGTCGCTAGTTTGTTAATCAAGCAAGGCCAAAATGGTGGACAAACGCAGTTTAACGCTTTTTCTGGCTTATTAAACGTATCTGGCAAGCAATATCATCTGAAAGATCTGAATATAAGCTCTGGCTTGCTGGTTGCAAAAGGTCAAGTAAAAATCAAGCCGAATAAAGCGCTAGATGGCTTAGTAACAGTTGAGGTGAAAAATAGCATTAGTCTAGTCGCGATTCCATTAGATGTTTCTGGTAAGGTGAGTAAGCCAGTCGTATTGCCATCTAAAGCGGCTTTGGCAGGCGCAGCGGCGGGCACTGCGATTTTAGGCCCTGGCGTTGGTACTAGCTTGGGCATTAAAGCGGCTGGTGCCTTAGATTCTGTTAAAGGTCTATTTGGCGGTGATAAGTAATTTAAAAAGAAAGTAGGCCGACGTGTTTGATATTTCTGTGCCTTGGTGGGAGCTGGTTGTAAGGGGCTTGGTGGTTTACGTGTTTTTAATCGCCTTACTGCGTTTAACAGGCAAGCGGCAAATTGGCCAGCTTTCGCCATTTGATTTAGTATTATTGCTTATTTTGTCCAATGCTGTGCAGAACTCTATGAATGCAGGCGATAACTCATTGATTGGTGGTTTAATTTCAGCAAGCACATTGGTTGCTGTCAATTATCTGGTTGGTTTAATCACATTTAAAAGTAAAAAGTTAGAAGCAATTATTGATGGTAGGCCACAAATACTGATTCATGATGGCAATTTGTATGAAGAGGTGATGAATGAAGCAAAGTTAACACGCCAAGAGTTGGATTCTACTTTGCGCCAATCTGGTTATTTTGAGATTAAAGACATCAAGCTAGCTATACTAGAAAATAATGGCAGCGTGACTGTTCAGGGCTACGATAAGAAATGACGTGAATAAAAAATGCCCTTAGCAAAGGGCATTTTTTATTTAAACTGGTAGCTAAAGCTTTAATTAAGCGCTTTTTCAATCCTATCCAAAGCATTGCGCAGGTTATCCATTGATGTTGCAAATGAAATGCGGAAATAGCCCTCTGCGCCAAAGGCTGAACCCGGGACCACAGCAACGTCAAAGCTTTCTAATAAATATTCCGCCAGTGCCATATCAGTTGCTGCATTGATTTTGCCTGCCTTGTGTAGGTTAACAATTGCTGCGCGCGCATCAGGGAAAGCATAAAAAGCACCACCTGCCATTAAGCAGCTTAAGCCTGGCATTGCATTAAAACGGTCCACAACGTATTTGTGGCGTTCTTTGAATGCTGCAACCATTGGTTTAATGCAATCTTGTGAACCGCTTAATGCAGCCTCAGCCGCGTATTGCGAGATAGAAGTAGGGTTGCTGGTAGATTGTGATTGTAAGATTTCCATCGCTTTAATAATATAAGCAGGGCCAGCCGCATAGCCAATACGCCAGCCAGTCATGGAATACGCTTTAGAAACGCCATTTAGCACAATGCAGCGGTTTTTTAGTGCTGGTGTAGCGTTAAGTATGTTGTAAAACTTGTCGCCTGTTAGATTCACATGTTCATACATGTCGTCTGTAGCAACCAAAACATGTGGATGCTTAAGTAAAACTTCACCCAGTGCTTTTAATTCATCTAAATTGTAAACCGCGCCTGTTGGGTTAGATGGCGAATTGAACATGACTAATTTGGTTTTAGGCGTAATCGCCGCCTCAAGCTGTTTTGGTGAAAGTTTAAAGCCTTGTTCAATACCGCATTCAATAATCACCGGCACGGCTTCCGCCACCATAGCGATATCGGCATAGCTCACCCAATAGGGCGCGGGCACAATCACTTCATCGCCTTTATTCAGCACTGCTAAACATAAATTAAAAATAGTTTGTTTGCCGCCAACGCCAACAATTACTTCATTCACCGCATAATCAAAGCCATTTTCATTTTTAAATTTATTCACAATGGCTTTTTTAAGTGCGGGGATTCCACTTACAGGTGTGTATTTTGTGTAACCCGCATTAATGGCTGCAATTGCGGCATCTTTAATATGCTGCGGAGTATCAAAATCTGGTTCGCCAGCTGC
>JAKFVB010000062.1 GCA_021732405.1 Methylotenera sp. | reverse complement strand
TCGTTCATATACCAATTCAAGTTTAGTGATACGCGTTTTTGTTCGCCGCCTAAAATGTCTTCATCCACTAAATCAAGCTGGTCGTAACGCGCCGCTACTTCCCATGCGCCCCAAGTGCCTTTTTCTAGGCTAAAGTTATTTTTTGGTTTCAGGCGTTTAAATTCGCCGTCTGAGCCTTTGTAAGTGCGTGACTCACCAGTTAAGCTATAACCTGCCTGCACATAAAATGCGTTAAAGTCTAAATCTGAGCGCTGTTCACGTTCCGCTTTTGCTTGAGCAAACTCACTTTGAAACGACAATGGTCCGTACATTGCTGAAAACTCTAAAATACCCAATGTCACTTGATCAAGCCCAGTAATGTTGCCTGTGTTTGATAATGACAATCCCGAGTTATTTGCTGTTCTAAGTGCAAATGCGGGAGAATTACTATTGACTTGATTATTGGCGTCATTGGTTTTACGTTGGCCAATATTTGCGCCAAAATGAACTAAACGATTTTCTTCATTAATTGGCGCAAATGTGCCGCGCAAGCCCCAGCCGCCGCCCTCATCGCTTCGCCCAACAGAAGCACTCTCTTGAGGTGACACAGAATCACCATACACACCACCTTGAACGTTCCAGTTATCGCCAGATGTTTTTAAGTTAACGCCAATTGCTCGGTCAAAATACGGAAGTGTTAGTGCTTGTACAGCTGAGCGCTCATTGAACATAATATCGTTAGAGCTCTCTTGAATTTCCATACTCATGGCGTGCTTTTGATGACCAACCGTAATTTCAAGCGGTTTAAAACCTCTGTAGTTCACAAAAAGGTCTCTAACGCCTGTGGCATTACCACTAAAATCTGTTTCGATAATGTAATCAAAATCTTTATACAGCGTACCGCTCAGCGCGATACGGCCGCGGCGTATTTCTGTGCCGCTGGTTGCTTCTAATGGTGTTACATTGGTGACTGGGCTTCTGGCTCTTAAATTGTCATCATTTTGAAACGATGTCACATCGGCGTGCATACGACCACCTAATTTAAGGCTAAAGTTACCATCACCACTTTCCACCTCTAAGCCTTTTTTTCCTACCTTAACGGATGCTTGGTCTTTGGCTTTTTTTTCTGCGCTTTCTTTTTCCCCAGTGCGGCCTTTAATTAATAAAGCGCCCTCTTCTTCAGTTAACACGCCTTTGCTGATGAGCGCGTTCACAATATCGGTTGTGCTGTCTGCCATGGCACTCAAGCCTGTTGTAAGCAATAGCGCACCAGTCACTGCAACCACTGATTGACGTAATCTAAAGTTCATCAAAAATCCCTTGTTATATATATTCAAAAATGTAGTACTAATCGACGGACTAGATTTTGATAGTTGTATATGACAATTTGATGACAGATAGCTAATATTTGAATGAATTAAAAATTGTGGGTGTATTTACAACAATAAAAAACCCACATGTTAAATAGCATGAACAAGTGGGTTTTGAAAGCCCGTTAAACACGATAAAACATCGCACTTAACGTATTATTTGGTGTAACTTTTATGTTGGCGTTTAAGATTCTGCGCGCATATGCGGAAACAAAATCACATCGCGAATACTGGGCGAATCGGTAATCAGCATCACCAAACGGTCAATGCCGATACCACAACCGCCTGCTGGCGGCATGCCGTATTCCAGCGCGCGAATAAAATCGGCATCGTAATACATGGCCTCTGCATCGCCCGCTTCTTTGGCTTTCATCTGCGCTTGAAATCTGGCCGCTTGGTCTTCGGCATCGTTTAACTCGCTAAAGCCATTGGCCATTTCGCGCCCTGTAATAAACAACTCAAAGCGTTCGGTAATTTCTGGATTTTTATCCGATGCGCGCGCTAATGGTGAAACTTCAACTGGATAGTCAATAATATAAGTCGGTTGCCATAATTGGCTTTCCGCGGTTTCTTCAAATAAGGCTAATTGAAGCGCGCCCAAACCTGCGTGATCAAAAGGTTTTTTGCCGTGTTCCATGATTTCTGCACGCAAAAAGTCTGCATCGTTGAGCTGACTTAACGTATATTTTGGCGCATATTTTTGAATCGCACCAACAATCGTCAAGCGTTCGAACGGCTTACTTAAATCCACTTCTTTGCCATCATAAATAAGCGTAGCAGTCCCGCGTGCGGCAATCGCAGCAGCACGAATACATTGTTCGGTAAAATCCATTAACCACTGATAATCGGTATAAGCCGCATAAAATTCCATCATGGTGAATTCTGGATTATGACGAACGCTTAACCCTTCATTTCTAAAGTTACGGTTAATCTCAAACACGCGCTCAAAACCACCGACGACCAAGCGCTTTAAATAAAGCTCAGGCGCGATGCGCATAAACATTTGCATATCTAACGCATTATGATGCGTAATAAATGGTTTAGCCGATGCGCCACCAGGAATTGGGTGCAACATCGGCGTTTCGACTTCTAAAAATTCGTTTTGAATCATAAAGTTGCGAATGGCAGAAACCACTTTGCTACGCGCAATAAATGTTGCGCGCGTTTCTTCACTGGTAATCAAATCCACATAGCGCTGGCGATATTTCACTTCTTGATCTTGCAAGCCGTGGAATTTTTCTGGCAATGGGCGCAGTGATTTAGTCAGTAATCTTAGTTCGGTCACATGAATGGATAATTCGCCTGTACGCGTTTTAAACAAGCGGCCAGTGGCACCTAAAAAATCACCCATATCCCAATGTTTAAAGCTTTCGTAAACGTCTTCGCCCACTTCATCGCGTGCGATATAAAGTTGAATTCGGCCACTTGCATTTGCCCCGCTGGCATCTTGAATGGTCGCAAAGCTGGCTTTACCCATCACGCGTTTTAACATCATACGGCCAGCCACTGTGGCTGAAATGGCTTGCGGGTCTAGGGTTTCTTTATCAAACTCACCATACTGTTGATGTAGCGCATCGGCTTTGTGTAACGGCTTAAAATCATTTGGGAAAGCTACGCCATTAGTCGCCACACGCAAGGCTTTAAGCTTCTCGCGACGTTCTGCGATTACGTGGTTTTCATCAATTGCCACTACTTCATTGTTTTGCTCAATATTACTCACACTACACTCCCTGCTTCAAACTCACTTGTATAAATGGGTCAAGGTCGCCATCCAGCACGCCTTGTGTATTGCCAATTTCAACATTGGTCCGTAAATCTTTAATGCGGCCTTGATCTAGCACATAAGACCGAATTTGATGGCCCCAACCAATATCGGTTTTGGCATCTTCTAAGGCTTGTTTGTCGGCATTGCGCTTATTTAGTTCTAAGTTATAAAGCGCGCCTTTCAACATATTCATGGCTTCTTCGCGGTTGCGGTGCTGGCTTCTGTCATTCTGGCATTGCACGACAACGTTTGTCGGTAAATGCGTAATACGCACGGCTGAATCGGTTTTATTGATGTGCTGACCACCTGCGCCGCTTGCCCTATAAGTATCAATGCGCAAATCCGCTGGATTAATATCGATTTCGATTGAATCGTCTACCTCTGGGAAAATCTGCACACTGGCAAAACTGGTGTGGCGCTTGGCGTTGCTATCGAATGGCGACTTACGCACCAAGCGGTGCACACCATTTTCGGTGCGTAAAGTACCATAGGCATAATCACCTGTGATTTTTATTGATGCGCCTTTAATGCCCGCCACATCGCCATCGGATAATTCCAGCACTTCCACTTTAAAACCCTTGCGCTCGGCGTAACGCAAATACATGCGCAGCAACATATTGCACCAGTCTTGCGCCTCAGTACCGCCACTGCCCGATTGAAATTCAATAAAGCAATTATTAGCGTCCAACTCCCCTGAAAACATGCGCCTAAATTCCATGGCGGCGATTTGCGTTTCAATTTTTTGCGTGTCTGAATCCACACTCAACAGCGTATCGTCATCGCTCTCTTCACGCGCCATATCAAATAGCTCTTGGCTATCTTTTAAACCATTCTCCAAATTTTGCAGATTATGTACCACCAGCTCAAGCATGCGTTTTTCTTTGCCTAACTCTTGCGCTTTTTTGGCGTTATCCCACACTTTTGGATCTTCTAACAGACCGTTAACTTCTTCCAGCTTTTGCGACTTGTTTTCAAAGTCAAAGATACCCCCGAAGGGCGTGGTGACGCGCACTTAAATCGCTTAAACGATTGGCAATAATATTGAGTTGTTCGGCTTCCATATTAGCTTGCAAATGACTAAAAAACAGCATTATACAGCAAACACTTAATGCTTATTTATGACTAATTTTCTTAATTATTTTGCAAACTTTAAATTTATTTTTTAGTTTATTTTTTCGCCATCTTCTTTGATGAATTCACCAATGTTTGGATTTTCTAGAATCTCTAACACCAATTCTGACGGCCGACATAATCTGACGCCTTTAGCAGTCACAACAATGGGGCGATTAATTAAAATTGGGTTTTGTAACATGGCATCAATCAATGCAACGTCTGATAAGCTTAAATCGCCCAAACCCAACGCATCGTAAGGCGTACCCTTTTCACGCAACAATCCACGTGGTGTCATGCGCATTTGCGCGATTAACTCGGTTAACTTTTCACGACTCGGCGGTACTTTTAAATATTCAACAATCTCAGGCTCTACACCGCTGGCGCGTATCATCGCCAAGGTATTGCGCGACGTTCCGCATGTGGGGTTATGGTAAATAGTCACTTTGCTCATCATTTCTCTTTCATTAAGTGCGGCCTGATTAAAATAGTATGATTAAAATTTGCATGACTTTAAACTAAAATACGCTGTGAATCACCCCATAAACAATTACAATTAAAACTATCTTTTTGTCACACTATTGTCATAAATATTTTATAAATTGTTCATCAAGTTGAGTAGACTTAATACACAAATTATCGTTACTGTAAGCGTACTACAACTGTAATTTATTTTATTCGGGGAATTTAATGCAAACCAAGTTTGTTCAAGTGTTAACTGTAGCGGCTGTTTTAGCGGCTACTTTCAATATCCAATCAGCGTCAGCGGCGGCTGATAAAATCATCAAAATTGATGGCTCAAGTACGGTTTATCCTATTACTGAAGCGGTTGCAGAAGAATACCAAATCGCTACTAAAGTAAAAGTGACTGTTGGTATTTCTGGTACTGGTGGTGGTTTTAAAAAATTCTGTCGCGGTGAAACCGATGTACAAAATGCTTCACGTCCTATCCTCAAAAAGGAAATGGAAGCGTGTAAAGAAGCTGGTGTTCAGTTTATTGAGTTGCCAGTGGCTTACGATGGCTTAACCGTTGTCGTTAACAAAAATAACGATTTTGTTAAATCATTAAGTGTTGAAGAACTGAAAAAAATGTGGGAGCCCGCAGCACAAGGCAAAGTAAAATCTTGGAAACAAATTAACCCAGCTTTCCCAGATACGCCACTTAAATTATTTGGTGCTGGCTCTGACTCCGGTACATTTGATTATTTTACCGAAGCAATTGTCGGCAAAGCTAAATCTAGCCGTGGTGACTATACTGCCTCTGAGGATGATAATGTGGTTGTGCAAGGTGTTGCCAGCGACAAAGGTTCTTTAGGTTATTTTGGCTTTGCGTACTATGAAGAAAACCAAGACAAACTAAAAGCAATTCCTATTGTTGCTAAAAAAGGCGCACCTGCTGTTTTACCATCAGTAGAAACCGTTAAAAACGGCACATATCAACCGCTTGCTCGCCCTATCTTCATCTATGTTAATGCATCTTCTGCCGCGTTTAAACCAGAAGTAAAAGCATTTATAGATTTTTACTTAGCAAATGCGCCTGAGTTGGTTAAAGAAGTGAAATATATTCCTTTGCCAGCCAATGAATATGCGGCTGTTACTAAACATTTTAAATCGCTAAAACCTGGTACAGGTTTTGATGGCACGCCAGAAATTGGTGTAAAAATTGAAGAGTTATTAGCGCGCATTAAGTAGTCTAATCTGTTCAAAAAGGCGACCTAGCGTCGCCTTTTTTATTGCGCTTAACTGGCACAATCAAGCCTAAAAAATTTAAATCACTGGCGAAAAAATGTGATGGTTAATCACCTTATTAGTCATCTTTCTGTATCACCCACCAATAAATTGTCTTATATTTGCCACATTAATTCATTACAATACGGTTATATAAAAAAGACATCTAAACAATGACCCCAGCAAATCAAAACACTATCATTAGTCCGCGTTTAGCAAAAAATATTAAGCGTAATGTACGCGAACGCATCATTGAATTTATCCTTATGCTGGCTGCACTTTCGGCCGTTCTAACCACTTTTGCGATTGTTGGTGTATTAATCGTTGAGTCTTTGTCGTTTTTTGAGCATGTATCTTTGGTCGATTTTTTAACAGACACTCAGTGGACACCTTTGTTTGAGGACGCTCACTTTGGCATCATGCCCTTAGTAGCTGGCACATTAACAACTTCAGCAATTGCTTTATGTGTGGCTATTCCAGTCGGCACAATCGGTGCGATTTATTTATCAGAATTTGCATCGCACAAAGCACGTGAAATAATCAAACCCGTATTAGAGCTATTAGTGGGCGTACCTACTGTTGTATTTGGTTACTTTGCACTTTTATTCGTGACCCCTTTATTACAAAAAATATTCCCTGAGTTGCCTGGTTTTAATATGTTAGGCCCAGGTATCGTGATGGGTATTATGATTATTCCTTACATTAGTTCAGTGGCCGAAGATGCGATGCGCGCTGTGCCAATGAGCATGCGCGAGGGTAGTTATGCAATGGGCGCAACACGCTTTCAAACAGCGGTTAAGGTGGTTACTCCTGCCGCTATTTCAGGCATTATCGCAGCTTATATTTTAGCTATTTCACGCGCTGTTGGCGAAACGATGGTGGTAGCCGTGGCTGCTGGCCAGCAGCCTAACTTAACGTTTAACCCAATGGAAAGCGCGGCGACGATTACTGCCTACATTGTGCAAGTCGCACTAGGTGATTTGCCGCATGGCAGCGTAGGTTATCAAAGTATTTTTGCCGCTGGTTTAGTGTTAATGATAATGACCTTAACATTTAATATTTTAGGTCATATTGCACGTAAAAAATTCCGCGAGAATTACTAAAGTTAACGCCAAATAAAACGAGATAAGCCACCATCCCATGACTGAACTAGCGAAAAAATCACAAGCAAGCGTACTCGAAAATCTGGACAGCGTGCGCGCGATGATTAAGCGTCACAAGCGTAATGATATTCTTTTTTCAATTATTGGCCTTATCGCATTGATGATTGGTTTGCTCACGCTATGTACTTTGTTTATTGATTTAGTGATGGACGGCTACCCACGTTTTAATATAGATTTTTTAAGTAATTTTCCATCACGCCGCGCTGCTAAAGCAGGCTTGTTATCTGCATGGGTGGGTTCGCTTTTGGTGATGACTGTGACTTTTTTGACTGCAGTACCGATGGGTGTTGCGGCGGGTTTATACCTAGAAGAGTATGCAAAAAAAGGCTGGTTTTCTGATTTAATCGAGATTAATGTATCCAATTTGGCAGGTGTGCCGTCTATTGTGTATGGTTTATTGGCGCTTGGTCTTTTCGTATATGGCTTAGGTTTAGGTCAAAGCATACTCACTGCAGGCTTAACGCTTGGTTTATTGATTTTACCTATTGTAATCGTGTCTACTCGCGAATCTATTCGAGCCATTCCAATTGCTATCCGCGAAGCTGCTTACGCAGTAGGGGCAACCAAGTGGCAAGTGGTGAAAGATCATGTATTAAAGTATTCGCAAGGCGGTATTTTAACAGGCGTTATTATTGGTATGGCGCGTGCACTGGGCGAAACAGCGCCTGTGATTACGATTGGCGCACTGACATTTATTGCGTTTTTACCACCCTCACCTCTTACAGAAGCCGCGCCTTTTATCAATTTTGATTGGTTAACTTCAGGCTTTACGGTTTTGCCGATTCAAATGTTTAACTGGCTATCGCGCCCAGATCACGCGTTTCATATTAATGCCGCCGCAACAGGCGCCATTATTATTGTGGTGACCTTATTAATGAACGGTACCGCCATCTATTTACGTTATCAAATACGTAAAAATATTAAATGGTAACGAGATTCACTGAATCGTTTGAATAATAAATTAACGAAATAAAATAAGATTTTTGGGAAAATTTATGGCGAATGTAACAACTCCAATTAAAGCAGAATCGCGCGATTTAAACTTTTTTTATAGCAACGGCATGCAAGCACTTAAAAGTGTCAATATGCCTTTGTATGAAAACAAAATCACTGCGTTAATTGGCCCATCTGGCTGCGGAAAATCCACATTTTTGCGCTGCTTTAATCGCATGCACGATTTATATCCTGGCAATAAATATCAGGGCCAAATCATTATGCAACCAGATAACACCAATATTTTAGAGCCAGGTGTTGACCCAATTGAAGTGCGTATGCGTATTAGCATGGTGTTTCAAAAGCCGAATCCTTTCCCCAAATCGATTTACGAAAACGTAGCGTATGGCTTGCGCGTGCGTGGTGAAAAAAATAAACGCATTGTGGATGACAAGGTAGAAGAAGCACTAAAAGGCGCCGCAATTTGGAACGAGACAAAAGATCGTTTGCACGACTTAGCCTTTAACTTGTCTGGCGGCCAGCAACAACGTTTATGCATTGCGCGCGCGTTGGCAACCGACCCAGAAATTATGCTGTTTGATGAGCCAACATCTGCACTTGACCCGATTGCAACCGCCAATATTGAAGAGCTAATGAGCGAATTGCGTAATAAACTGACTATTTTAGTGGTGACGCATAATATGCAGCAAGCTGCGCGCGTATCGGATTACACCGCTTATATGTATTTGGGCGAGCTGATTGAGTACGGCGACACGGATATGATTTTTACCCGCCCAACGCGAAAAGAGACGGAAGATTACATTACGGGTAAATTTGGTTAACACCTAATTTAAGTCAATAAAAGTTGAATCAAAAAAAGCCAGCAATGCTGGCTTTTTTATTGTGCTAAAACAATGCAATGATATAAAGCTAATTTCGACCCAAATTTAGTGTTAAGTACGCTGTATATTGAGTATTGCAGGCTTTTTAGTTGGGCTTTGGTGCTTGCTGGCAATCACCATGTAAAACTTAACCATGCGCTCTGCTTGGGTGGCGGCAGACCATTTTTTCTGCGCGTAGTCACGCGCCGCTTCGCCCAGCTGCTGGCAACGCTGCGGATTAATCAGCAAGCTATGCACTTTTTGCACAAACTCAGATTCGTTTTCTGGCGAAATTAAAGCCCCTTGACCGTCTATTAAAATAGAGGCTGTGCCTAACTCTGCAATGGCGACTACAGGTGTTGCTTGCGCCATTGCTTCTAAAATCACCAAGCCTTGCGTTTCGCTTTTTGACGCAAACACAAATACATCCGCCGCTTTATAGCAGCTATTTAGCTCTGTCTCGCGATTTAAATAACCAATAAACTGCACATTTTTTTCAATGCCATGCGCTTTGACTGAGGCGCGCAAACTGGGCACTGCTGGGCCCTCTCCCGTAATAACTAACAATACTTCTGGCATTACTTCACTTAACAATTTGACCATAACCAACAAAAAGCCAATGTTTTTCTCATGCGCGACGCGGCCTACATATAGCAACAATGGGCGCTCTAGTGCAATGCCATGTTTAACTTTAAATGCATTGCCATCCGCTGGGCTAAAACTGTGTTCCTGCAAGCCAGTCGCAATCACTTCCGACAGTGTATTGACGCCATAACTGCGCAACACATCCAACATCGGTTGCGATGGCGCTACAATCGCGTCAACTTGATTACATTGGTTTTTTGAAATCATTCTCGCTAATCCACGTGCCGCAAACTGCGGAATCCATGGTAAATAATGATGCAGATAATCCTCAAAGAAAGTGTGGTAGGTTTCTATTGCTGGAATTTTGAGCATTTTGGCTAATTTTAAGCCGGCATAGTGCGCGATAAAAGGCGTGTGAATATGCAGCATGTCAAACTGCATTGCCTGCAATTTACCGCTTAATTTCAACACTTCCCCATACTTCATTAGCTTATCTTCAGGATCAAAATAGATAGCACGCGCAGGAACGCGGGTAATCCATGCCTCATCTTCGGTAGTCACTCCATAATCTGGCGCAATTAAATGCACCGTATGGCCCATTTTTTGCAATTGTTGGGTAAACGTTCTAATTGAGGTAGAAACACCGTTCACTCGTGGGAAGTAAACATCCGAAATAAGTAATATATTCATTGGCTTAACCATAGATTTTGATATTTTATGTTAGCGCTTGATTATGACGGCTTGATGAAAATAACGGCTTAAAATTAGATGACATGTCACAAAATTATCACCAAGTTGTCATTTGTATTTAATGCCACAGTGTAAAAGTACGCGACATGATAAGACGTTATGTCACGCCACTGTTATGGTGTATTCCGCTCAGCATATTTGCCATGGATGCCAACGCCTGGGGGCTGTACACCCATATTTATTTTGCACAATGGCTATTAATGGCAACACCACTATTAGACCCAAAATTGCAACAAGTGGTTAAAAAATTGCCTACTTTAGTGATGGCAGGCGCTTGTTTGCCCGATTTGGCGATTATTTCAAAATCATTTAACACCACACATCAATGGCAAAAAGCAGAATGGATGATGTCGAACGCTAACACAGATGAAGAACTGGCTATTGCGATTGGCTACACCAGTCATTTATTTGTGGATGTAGTAGCGCATAATCATTTTGTACCTGCGTTTGAAGCAAAGTGGAAGCGTGTTCCTTACCTCAATAAGTCGGTCATTACGCACATTGCCTCAGAATGGGCGATGGATGCGCATATCGCTCAGCATATTCGCTACACACCAAATCAGTTAATACGCATGCATGTACATGAACTGAGTGCTTTTATTGCGCCATGCTTTAGCACTAATAATGCTAAAAGTGCCAATTTCAACTTATCACCAAAACGAGTGGTTACACATTTAAGGCAACTGGCTTGGGCTGATTACGCGCTTAGAATAAGCTTTCTATCACAAAGCGTTTTGTGGATTGCTCGGTTGAAAGATAAGCGTTTTATGGCGAGCTTAGAATATTATTTAACTAAAACTAAACATGCGCTTACGCATTTTGATCAATCGATTCAAGGCAATAGACCACAATGGGAGCCAGAATTGAAGCATTTAAATGCTGCTGAAATGGTTGCTTGGCGTGAGAAATGTTTAAAAGAATTAACCAAACGTTTAGCAACGCCGATTCATTTTTATAATACAGCGGCTAAATAATTGAATACTTAACGCTTATTTCTTGTTAAATTTTCAGTGATTAAAAGTGTTGTTAGGCAAACATCATTAAGCAAAAACCGTTAAGTATGATTGCGCGATTACATAGCCAATACCAGCGCCCGCAAATACATCACTAGGATAATGCAAACCCAAAATCACACGCGACATGGCGACCATGATTGTAAATGGCATCAATACAATCGTTAACTCTGGGTAATAATGCATAGCCACCACGCTAAATGCGACTGCATGCAAAGTATGGCCAGACGGGAAACTAAAATGATCAAGCGGCTTACCCACTACCCACACATCTTGTCGCACTTGAAAAGGACGTGGTCGGTGCGTTTTTTGTTTTAACCATTTATAAACAACGGTGCCCGTTAAGCCAGCCGCTAGCATATGCAAAACTGGCTGAATACCATCGGCTTGTTGCATCACAATAATGGCAGTCATTAAGGCATACCAAAATACGCCATCACCCAAACGGCTGATTAATCGAAACCAATCACGAATCAAACGGTATTGATTGCTATGGCTTACTGTGACACACACTGCGCTATCTAGCGCATGCATACGGCTTAAGTAAATTTGCAATTTATTCGTCATTATTATTCTCTTTACACTAATTTATATTGACAGTGTGTCAGGAGAATATGAATGAATAGTGTCAGTTACATGAATGTTTTTTGACTTAAAATACTGGTTAACTTATTGATAAATAATAATATTATTTATATTATTGCGCTGATTTTTTAACAACTGCTGCTATGTCTTCCGCCAGTTTTTGTACCAGCGGGCCATCTTGACCTTCTACCATCACGCGAATTTTAGGCTCAGTACCAGAAGCGCGTAATAGCACGCGACCAGAGCCGTTTAATGTTGCCTCAGCCAGAGTCACTGCTGCCTGAATATCCGCATGTTTTAAATCCAATTTTTGTTTGGTTGTGACATTGATTAATACTTGCGGATATAAACGCAAACTCGCACCCATTTCCGTTAACGTTTTGCCACTATCAGCCAGCGCATGTAACACTTGTAGGGCCGCAATAATCGCATCACCGCTGGTGTGCTTATCTAACGTGAGAATATGGCCAGAATTTTCGCCGCCTAATTTCCAGTTTTTTTGATTTAAAAGCTCTAATACATAGCGGTCACCCACATTGGCGCGTGCGAATGGAATTTGATGCTTTTGTAGTGCATGTTCAAGCGCTAAATTGGTCATCAACGTGCCAGCAACGCCGCCTTTAAGCTTGCCTTTGGCATACAAACCAAGCGCAATAATGTACAAAAGTTGGTCGCCATCCAGCAAATTGCCCAAGCTATCTACCATCATCACACGGTCACCATCACCATCAAAGGCAATGCCTAAATCCGCCTGATGCTCGACCACCGCTTTTTGCAAAGCTTGCGGGTGGGTTGAGCCGACTTGCTCATTAATATTCAAACCATCAGGCTTATTGCCGATGGCGATCACTTCTGCGCCCAACTCATGAAAAACGGGTGGCGCTACATGGTAGGTTGCGCCGTGTGCACAATCCAACACGATTTTTAAACCGCGTAAATCCAAATGATTGGGAAAAGTACTTTTACAAAACTCTACATAGCGGCCAGCAGCGTCATCAATACGACGTGCTTTGCCTAACTTTGCAGATTCCATTACCTGCATCGGTTTATCTAATTCAGCCTCAATCGCGTGCTCAATTTCATCATCTAGTTTTGCCCCAAGACTAGAGAAAAACTTGATGCCGTTATCGTCATAAGGATTATGCGAAGCCGATATAACAATGCCCGCCTGTGCACGTAAAGCGCGGGTTAAATACGCCACAGCAGGCGTGGGCATTGGCCCTGTCAGCAGTACATCAACGCCAGCAGCAGACAAGCCTGCTTCCAATGCAGCTTCCAGCATATAGCCGGAAATACGCGTATCTTTACCGATTAACACCGCTGGATGAGCACCTTTCGCCAAATTGCCTGCACGACTTGATAATACGCGACCTGCCGCATAGCCCAATCGCATGACAAAATCAGGCGTAATTGCACCCTCTCCGACTTTGCCACGAATGCCATCGGTACCGAAATATTGTTTTGCCATATTTATTCTCAATTATTATTCGTTTTAACTATTGCTGGATTGCGGTCACTATTTTTAATGCTTCAACCGTTGCTTTCACATCGTGTACCCGCAATATTTTAGCACCAACCATGGCCGATATCACCGAAGCCGCCACGCTGGCGTATAGCCGCGCATCTACGTCTTGGCCTGTCACTTGTCCCAGTACCGATTTTCGTGATAGGCCCGCCAACAAGGGCTGGCCTAGTGATGAGAAGCTAGCCAGATGTTGAATCAAGGTAATATTGTGCGCACGCGTTTTACCAAAGCCAAAGCCAGGGTCAAGCACGATACGATTTTTTACAATGCCAGCCTCTTCGCACAAAGCTAAACGTTGCTGCAAGAAGGCTTTTACTTCAGCCACCACATCAGCATATTGCGGATTGACTTGCATATTCTGCGGTATGCCTTGCATATGCATCAAACATACACCCACATCAGACGCTGCAACAATCTCTAATGCACCGCTTTCTTGTAAGGCTCGCACGTCATTAACAATGCTAGCCCCTGCAGCAATCGCGGCTTGCATCACTTGCGGTTTGTAAGTATCAATCGATAAGGGAATATTGATTTGGCTGACCAGTGCCTCAATCACAGGAATCACACGGTTTAGTTCTTCTTGTAAACTCACTGGAATGGCGTTGGGTCGTGTAGATTCACCGCCAATATCGAGAATATCGGCACCTTCTTCAATCAAGCTTAATGCATGCTCAACAGCTAAATTTGTCTGGCTAAATTTACCACCATCTGAGAATGAATCAGGCGTGACATTCACAATGCCCATCACATGCGGACGATTGAGATTAAGTTGAAATTTTCCGCAATTAAATAGCATTAAGTATGAACAATAAAAAAGGGTTAGAACGAATCTAACCCTTATTTTAACACTACTTATGTTTACGTATTAATGGATAGTTAACATCAGAAATTACTCACTTTTTGCCGCTGGTTGCGGCGCTGGTGTCGCCGTATTACCAGAAGAACCGCCGCTATCCGTTGGCTTTACTTTTGGCTGGCGCGGTTTAGGTGCACGTACTGGAATACTCGCCATGATGTCATTGATTTGATCCGCATCAATGGTTTCGTACTCCATCAATGCAGCCGTCATCGCTTCTACCTTATCCTTGTTATCTTCTAACAATTTACGTGCGATACCATATTGCTCATCCAAAATACGGCGAATTTCAGCATCCACTTTTTGCTGCGTGGCTTCACTCACCGTTTTAGAGCTCATATTGCCAAAAAATGAATCTTGCTCGCTACCCGCATAAACCATCGTACCCAACGCATCACTCATACCGTACTTAGTCACCATATCACGCGCTAATTTAGTCGCACGCTCAAAGTCATTCGACGCGCCGGTGCTCATTTGATGCATAAAGATTTCTTCAGCAATACGGCCACCAAATAATATTGAAATCTCTTCCAACATTTTGTCTTTATAATTGCTAATGCGATCAAATTCAGGCAATTGCCATGTTAAGCCTAATGCCCAGCCACGCGGCATGATGGTTACTTTGTGCACAGGATCGGCTTTTGGCAACAACTTAGCCACTACCGCATGACCACTTTCGTGATACGCCGTATTGCGACGTTCTTCTTCACGCATCACCATTGATTTACGCTCAGGACCCATGTAGATTTTGTCTTTAGCATCTTCAAAATCTTCCATATCTACCGTGCGTTTGCTACGGCGTGCCGCGAATAATGCCGCTTCGTTCACCAAGTTAGCCAAGTCCGCACCACTGAAACCAGGCGTACCGCGCGCCAAAATATCGGCTTTCACGTCTGGATCGATTGGCACTTTACGCATATGCACCAACAAGATTTGCTCGCGACCTTTAATATCCGGCAAACCAACCATCACTTGACGGTCAAAACGACCTGGGCGTAATAAGGCTTTATCCAACACATCGGCACGGTTGGTCGCGGCAATAATAATCACGCCAGAGCTGGCTTCAAAACCATCCATTTCCACCAATAACTGGTTCAATGTCTGCTCGCGCTCATCGTTCCCACCGCCAGTACCCGCACCGCGGCTGCGACCTACCGCATCAATCTCATCAATAAAGATGATGCAAGGCGAGTTTTTCTTGGCGGTTTCAAACATATCACGAACGCGCGCTGCACCCACACCGACGAACATCTCCACAAAGTCTGAACCAGAGATTGAGAAAAACGGCACTTTCGCTTCACCGGCAATCGCACGGGCTAATAAAGTTTTACCAGTACCAGGAGGACCCACGAGCAATACGCCACGCGGAATGCGACCACCTAATTTTTGGAATTTAGTTGGTTCTTTCAAAAAGTCGACTAATTCAGTCACTTCTTCTTTGGCTTCATCGCAACCTGCCACATCAGCAAATGTGGTTTGATTTGAGCTTTCATCTAACTGGCGCGCTTTGCTTTTACCGAATGAGAATGGGCCGCCACCTTTGCCGCCGCCTTGCATTTGGCGCATAAAGAAAATCCATACACCAATCAATAAAATCATAGGGAACCATGACATAAAGATTTCTAACAACACTGAGCGTTGTTGTTCAGGCTTAGCTTCAACCACAACGTTATACTTTAATAGGTCGTTCACCATCCACAAATCATTAGGTGCATAGGTGCTAAATTCTTTACCCTCTTGCGTTTTACCATGCACAACGCGGCCATCGATTTGCACTTTGGCAATTCGGCCATCTTTTACTTCCTGCATAAATTGTGAGTAAACCATTTGGCTATCTGGCTTGCTTTGGCCGCCAAACTGATTAAACACCATCATTAACACTAATGCGACTGCCAACCAGATTGCGATACTTTTTGCGATATTATTCACTTGCCCATTCCTTTTAAAAAGCGGGAAACTACCATATTCATTCTAAACTACTTTTGACACTATTTCTTACCTAAGCCCAGCAAATATACTTCACTGCTGCGGTCGCGCGATGCTTTTGGTTTGCGTGTTACCACTTTATCAAACTGTAATCGCATCGTTTTAACGATTTCTTCAAAACCCGCCCCTATAAAGACCTTGACCAGAAAATTGCCATTTGGTTTAAGCCAGTGCGTACAAAAATCTAAGGCCAATTCTGTTAAGTAAGCTGAGCCTGCCAGGTCTACATCTTTCACTCCACTTATATTGGGTGCCATATCGGCAATTACAAGGTCTACTTTTTTGTTATTTAAGGTTTCTTCTAACTGTTTTAATACCGACTCTTCACGAAAGTCGCCTTGGATAAAGGTGACGCCCGCTATCGCTTGCATATCTAAAATATCCAATGCAATTACATGGCCCTGGCCTTTTATGCGCTGCACCACCACTTGCGACCAGCTGCCTGGGGTTGAGCCTAAGTCGACAATCGTCATGCCAGATTTGATGAGCTTATCTTTATCGTCAATTTCAATTAACTTATAAGCCGCGCGCGCTCTATAGCCCTCTTTTTGCGCGCGCTTTACAAATTCGTCATTCAGATGCTCTTGCATCCACGCTTTGCTGGTTCGCGTAGGCTTCATGAATGAATGACTTTCATTGGTTAACTAGTTTCAAATTAAAAACGCCTGTTCATGATAAAATATTGCCTTAATTAAAAGGTTAACAAATGAAACTCAGCACTAAACAAATCGCTCACTTACGTGGTTTAGCCCACAGCTTAAGCCCAGTTGTGATGATTGGCAATAATGGATTAACCGACAATGTAATCAAAGAGATTGAGCTTAATTTAAATGCGCACGAACTCATTAAAATTCAAGTAGCAGGTGATGACCGTGAGGCGCGCGTAGCCATATATAGCGAAATTTGCAATAAAACCAATGCGATTGCTGTGCATCATATTGGTAAACAATTAGTGGTTTATCGCAAAAGTGACACGATTAAAGAGTCTGCAAAAGTGCTTATTCCTAAGCCATAACTGAACTTAACTCGAATGAAGCTAACCCAAGGCTACATTTAGTTCCAAAACTATAACTAAAGTTATCTAGCTTTTAACACCAGTACAAAACCCAGCAAACATTCTGCCAGATATGCCACGCTGGCTACACCATGCCAATTTTTGAATCGGCTAGCGAATACGCTGTGCATGACATCCGCTGGCATAGCATCGGCTTTAAGCTGGGCCAATAAAGGCTGGATACCAAAATGGCCTGCAAGTACGAGCAGTAACATCACCAATACCGCCCAAAAAAAACTTTGTTTTAATGCGCTGGTACCATAATCCATTAAGCGTTGAATCAATAAATACAGTGCACTTGCCATACCAATATAGCTAACAATTGTAAACAGTCGCCCAGCCAAACTGCCCGCCAACTGTTTGTCTCGTAGTGTATCAAATAGCACATAGGCACTCAGACCTGTCATCCACAACGCGCCTACCCATAAGGTAATCACAATTAAGTTTAGTCGATACATATTAGCGTGCCCGTGTGTTTAGATATGCGATATCAAAGCTAGATATAAAGTACATCTAGCACTTCGTACTCTTTAATACCACCAGGGGCGGAAACCTCTGCGACATCACCTGCTGATTTGCCAATTAAAGCGCGTGCAATTGGTGAGCCGACTGAAATCTTACCACCCTTAATATCGGCTTCATCTTCACCCACGATTTGATAGGTTTTGTTGTCGCCAGAATCTAAATCTTCAATATTAACTGTTGCGCCAAATACCACGCGGCCCTCTGCATGCAAGGTTGTTGGGTCAATTACCATTAAATTAGATAATTTTGATTCTAGTTCAGCAATACGACCTTCAATAAAGCTTTGTTTTTCTTTGGCGGCTTCATACTCAGCATTTTCAGATAAGTCACCTTGCGCGCGCGCTTCTGCAATGGCCAGAATCACGCTTGGTCTGTCTTCGCTGCGCAGGCGCTGCAGCTCCACTTTAAGCATTTCTGCGCCTTTGATTGTTACTGGAATTTGATTTAATGCCATACTGTAATACCGTTCTAAAATAGGGTAAAAAAATAAACCACACCCATAACGAGCGTGGTTTTATGTAATAGTTAAGTTAAAGTGTATTTTAGATAAGCTTTTTATGCAAGCCTAAGCTTTGTTTCCTAGGCCTTATTTGTAGCAAAGCTTTATGCCAATTTTTTATGCAGCTCTTGTAATGACTCTACATTAAGCTCTTGCATATGCGCCATACCGATACAAGCGGCTTTAGCGCCTGCTAAGGTTGTGTAATAAGTGACTTTATTTTGCAAAGCACTGCGGCGAATTTCGTAACTATCCGCCACCGCTTTTTTGTCTTCTGTCACGTTCACAATAAAGCTGATTTCGCTATTCTTAATCATATCAACGATATGCGGGCGACCTTCCGCCACTTTATTAACTGGCGTAACGGTTAAACCGTGCGCGATTAATGCTTTTGCTGTGCCTTTAGTCGCCACAAGTGTAAAGCCTAATTTCGCTAGATCTTTTGCAATATCGACCACTTTTTGGTGATCTTCGTTACGCACGCTAATAAATGCGCGACCGCCTTTGGGTAGTTTTTCAGATGCCCCAAGCTGCGCTTTAACAAATGCCTCGGCAAATGTCGCGCCCACACCCATTACTTCGCCTGTGGATTTCATTTCTGGGCCAAGTATAGTATCTACGCCAGGAAATTTGATAAACGGAAATACGGCTTCTTTGACAGAGAAATACGGCGGAATCACTTCTTTAGTCACACCTTGTGATTTTAGACTTTGCCCTGCCATGCAACGTGCGGCGATTTTAGCCAATTGCAATCCGCACGCTTTTGAAACAAACGGCACAGTACGTGAGGCACGTGGATTCACTTCTAGCACGTAAACAGTGCTGATTTGATTAACGGTTTGAATCGCAAACTGCACATTCATTAAGCCTTTCACGCCCAGCGCTTTGGCCATTTGCACGGTTTGCACACGCAATACATCTTGCAACTCTTCGCTTAAGCTATACGGTGGCAATGAGCAGGCAGAGTCGCCTGAGTGCACACCCGCTTGCTCAACGTGCTGCATAATGCCGCCAATTAATACGTCTTCGCCGTCACAAATCGCGTCTACGTCAATTTCTAAAGCGTCGTTTAAAAAACGGTCAAGCAACACAGGTGAATCGTTAGAAACCTTTACCGCTTCACGCATATAACGCTCTAGCTGGCTTTGTTCATGCACGATTTCCATCGCACGGCCACCTAATACATAACTTGGGCGAACAACAAGCGGATAGCCAATTTCATTGGCCGCTATCAGCGCCGCTTCTGGCGTACGCGCCGTACGGTTTGGTGGTTGCTTTAAGCCTAACTCATGCAACATAGCCTGAAAACGCTCACGGTCTTCTGCTCTATCAATCGCGTCTGGCGTTGTGCCAATAATAGGCACGCCTGCTTTTTCTAAAGCGCGCGCAAGCTTAAGAGGCGTTTGGCCGCCATATTGCACAATCACGCCCACTGGTTTTTCGATATGCACGATTTCCAGCACATCTTCTAAAGTCACTGGCTCAAAGTACAAGCGGTCAGAAGTGTCGTAATCGGTTGAAACCGTTTCTGGGTTACAGTTAACCATGATGGTTTCATAACCATCTTCACGCATGGCAAATGCCGCATGCACACAGCAATAATCAAACTCAATACCTTGGCCAATACGATTCGGTCCGCCGCCCAGCACCATGATTTTCTTTTTATCAGTCGGCTTGGCTTCGCATTCCTCTTCATAGCTGGAATACATATAAGCCGTATTGGTGGCAAACTCAGCCGCGCAAGTATCCACACGTTTATACACAGGGCGTACTTGCAAAGCTTGGCGATAAGCGCGCACGGCGTGCTGATCGGTATCTAGTAATTTAGCTAAACGGCGATCACTAAAGCCGCGACGTTTTAATTGGAACAACGCATCTTTATCTAAATCGGCAATATGTTTGCCAGATAAAGCCGCTTCACGATTAATAATGTCTTTGATCTGCGCTAAAAACCAAGGGTCAATTTTTGAGATATTAAAAATATCTTCGTTGCTCACACCAAGGCGCATGGCATCTGCCACGTACCATATACGCTCAGGGCCTGGCTCACCCATTTCTTTAGTGATGCGATCCATATCGGTTGAAATGGAATCTAAACCATCCACGCCCACTTCTAAACCGCGCAACGCTTTTTGGAATGATTCTTGGAAAGTGCGGCCAATCGCCATCACTTCGCCTACCGATTTCATTTGTGTGGTTAAACGCGAATCGGCTTGCGGGAATTTCTCAAAAGCAAAACGCGGTATTTTAGTAACCACGTAATCGATACTAGGCTCAAATGAAGCTGGCGTTTGGCCGCCTGTAATATCATTTTTTAATTCATCCAGCGTAAAACCCACCGCTAATTTAGCCGCCACTTTGGCAATCGGGAATCCCGTAGCTTTTGATGCAAGCGCAGATGAACGCGACACGCGCGGATTCATCTCAATCACAATCATGCGGCCATCATCGGGGTTAATGGCAAATTGCACATTAGAGCCGCCCGTATCAACGCCGATTTCGCGCAACACAGCCAAGCTGGCGTTACGCATGATTTGATACTCTTTATCCGTCAATGTTTGCGCAGGCGCTACGGTAATACTGTCACCAGTATGCACACCCATTGGGTCTAGGTTTTCAATTGAGCAAATAATGATGCAGTTGTCCGCTTTGTCGCGCACCACTTCCATCTCATACTCTTTCCAACCTAGCATCGATTCTTCAATCAATAGCTCTTTGGTAGGCGATGCATCTAAGCCACGCTCACAAATGATAATAAATTCTTCGCGATTGTAAGCAATGCCGCCGCCGCTACCGCCCATGGTGAATGATGGGCGGATAATCGCAGGGTAGCCAATACTGGCTTGCACTTGCAAAGCCTCTTCCATGGAATGCGCGATGCTAGAACGCGCAGAACCCAAACCAATTTTGGTCATGGCTTCTTTAAATTTTTGGCGGTCTTCGGCTTTATCAATCGCTTCTTTTGAAGCGCCGATTAACTCAACATTGTATTTGGCAAGCACGCCGTGCTTATCTAAATCCAGCGCACAATTGAGTGCCGTTTGCCCACCCATGGTTGGCAATAGCGCATCAGGGCGCTCTTTAGCGATGATTTTTTCAACCACTTTCCAAGTAATCGGCTCAATATAAGTCGCATCGGCCATTTCTGGGTCGGTCATAATCGTGGCGGGATTAGAATTTACCAAAATAACGCGGTAACCCTCTTCGCGCAAGGCTTTGCAGGCTTGTGCGCCAGAATAGTCAAACTCGCAGGCTTGACCAATCACGATTGGCCCTGCGCCAATAATCAAAATACTTTTAATGTCTGACCGTTTTGCCATGTGATTTATACTTTAATCAAAATAAAATTACTAAACATGCTACTTTTTAAGCGTTTTATAGCCAAAATACAGCAATAACAACGAGGGAATAAACATCCACCACGCTTTAATTGGGTTGAGCAAAATTGAAATTGCTAACCCCAGAAACCCCAGTAGCGCGAATATTAAACCATACCCAATGTCTAGCCATCGGTGGCTTGAAGCTAAAAATCGCTGAGTCTTTTCAACAAATTCACGCGTATTTGCTGGCAGTTTCTGATGATTCTCTGCTTTAATTTGCTGATATCGTGCAACCCAATATTTTGGGTGATACCACTTAACAACAACCTTGCCGCTCTCTGAAATACTTTCTTGCCGACTTACGCTGTACAACACTACTAAAATAACCACAATAACTGCGGTATAAAAAATCAGCTTTATCCAATATTGCACATTCACTGGCAGTGTTGCCAGCCACTCTCTAACCCATGCCGATAAATGTAAAATTTCCATTTTTATCAGAGTCCAATATTTTTAGAGCCTAATATTTATCGTGCCGCCTGCATTAAGCCAATAAATTGGTCAAATAATTCACGCATTTCTGTTGGTCCTGGGCTTGCTTCCGGATGCCCCTGAAAACTGAATGCAGGCTTGTCAGTGCGCGCGATACCTTGCAAACTGCCATCAAATAATGAGATGTGTGTAATTTTAATATTGGCTGGCAAAGTGGCAGGGTCTGCCGCAAAACCGTGATTTTGACTGGTGATGTAAACCCGTTTAGTGGATACATCTTGCACGGGATGATTCGCGCCGTGATGACCAAATTTCATTTTCATGGTTTTAGCGCCACTGGCCAAAGCCAATAATTGGTGGCCTAAACAAATACCAAATGTGGGAATGCCAGCATCAACCAAGGTTTTAATCGCTTTAATCGCGTAATCGCAAGGCTCTGGGTCGCCCGGGCCGTTTGACAAAAAGATGCCATCTGGCTTGTAACTTAACGCCTCTTCAGCCGTAGATTCTGCGGGAAGCACAGTGACTTTACAGCCGCGCGAAACCAGCATACGCAAGATATTTTGTTTAACGCCATAATCAAAGGCAACCACATGGAATTTGGCATTTTCAGGCTTCGTAAAACCTTTGCCTAAAGCCCACTCACCATCGGTGAATTCGTAAGCAGTTTTGCAGCTCACTACTTTGGCCAAATCCATACCTGCCAAACCAGGGAAGTCTTTCGCAAAACTTAACGCTTTTTTTAGCTCGAATTCTTGATGCACATGTTCGCCCGCTATGATGCAACCTGCCTGCGCACCTTTTTCACGCAAAATACGGGTTAACTTGCGCGTATCAATATCGGCAATCGCCACTACATTGTTAGCGATTAAATACTCAGATAAAGTTTGCGTACTGCGAAAATTGGATGTTAAAAGCGGCAAATCACGAATGATTAAACCAGCGGCATATACCTTATTTGATTCGACATCTTCAGGGTTGGTGCCCGTATTGCCAATGTGCGGATAAGTGAGCGTGACGATTTGTTCAGTATAAGAAGGGTCGGTTAGAATTTCTTGATAGCCAGTCATCGCGGTATTAAAAACCACCTCACCGATTGTATGACCAGAAGCGCCAATTGAAATGCCTTTAAAAACAGTCCCATCTGCTAACACTAAAACCGCTGGAATTGTTTTCGACACCTTGAAGCTCCTTTATTTCGACACGACACAACTTAACTTGACACACCTGCGAGTAGATGTGCAAAACGGGAAAAGCTTTGTAAACTCTTCCCGTTTCAGAATTGCCGAATTATAGCTGAATTTAGCTCAAGCCTCAAGTTCAGTCTGCACGATTTTCGCCAAAAGTTAATTGCCGTCGCGCACCAATATTCTACTCATCAACGAGTTTATCAGACGATTCTGACATCAAGTTAAGCCCAATGCTGATGGGCTTGCAAACACTTTAGGTTTTAAATGGCAACAAGTCATTTAAACAACTTAAACGACTATTCACTATTTAATTCACTTAATAAATTAAAGGAAAACACGATGAATTGGGATCAAGTTGAAGGTAATTGGAAACAATTAAAAGGCAGCATTCAAGAAAAATGGGGTCATTTAACCGATGACAATTTAGATGTGATTGCAGGCAAGCGCGATCAGTTAGCAGGCAAGATTCAAGAGGCGTATGGCGTATCGAAAGAACAAGCCGAAGCGCAAATTGCTGAATGGGAAAAAAAGCAAAAAAACTAGTCCATATTTAAACTCAGCACAAACCGATGGTTTGTGCTATTTTTGTATGTCCGCCACTTTCATCAACAAACTGGCTGATTACAATCATTAAGCATCCAGCCATGCCTTGTATTACATGGTTTATTTATATTGATTAAAAAGGGAAAATAACATGTCATCTGCCATTGGTTTACTCATACTTATCTTAGACATCTTCGCGATTATCAAAATCATTCAAAGCTCTGCTTCAGGCACGGAAAAAATATTGTGGGTTCTGGGCGTATTGTTCTTCCCAGTTGTAGGCTTAATTGTTTGGTATTTTGCTGGCCCCGGCGGCAAAAAAGTTTAAGCTTTTATCACTATTAGTCAACCCTAAATGAGGGCTAGCAAATGATGTTAGCCCTCACCTTAACAACTTGTTAGTTAACACACTATTAAAGGTATAAATATGCACGTTAGTTTTGCACAAGCACAACAAATTATTGATAAAGCGGTAGAAAAATCAACTGAAATCGGCGTTAAAATGTGCATCGCTGTATTAGATTCTGGCGGCAACTTAAAAGCCTTTAGTCGCATGGACGATGCTTGGGTGGGCAGTATTGATATTGCCATTAAAAAAGCCAAAACGGCTTGTTACTTTGCCATGCCATCTGGCGAAATTGGCAAGCTTTCGGTGCCCGGAAAACCACTTTATGGCATTGAACATTCTAATGATGGTTTGATTACATTCCCTGGTGGCTTGCCAATCGTAGATAACGAAGGCATTTTAGTCGGCGCAATTGGTGTAAGTGGCGATTCAGTTGAAAACGACCATATCGTCGCACAAGCAGGCGTAGATGTGGCGGGCGTTTGTAATATGCCCAAACATCCTTGGCGCACATGAGCATTTAAACAAAACTCAATTATGCCATATGACCCAAATGGGCTATTTCTCGATGGCAGATTTTTAAATATTATTGGGCTGTAATAAATTTTAAGCAACTTTTTAATATTTAAGGGGAATAAAATGAATTTTAAACTTTTAATCGCATCACTGGCTTTATTCGCAGGCACAGCGCAAGCGAACACGATTAGTACAACAATTAGAATTGATGATGCTCCAATTAATCAAACCGTTGGATATGTTAATTTTGATGTAACTACTGGTGGTTTTTTTAATATTTATGCAAATTCTAGTTTATTAGATGGTTTAGATCCATTTATTTATCTATTCAAAAGACCAGCTAGTGAAGCGTCTCTTATCGAATTTGATGATAACGATGGCTTTGCAAATAACGCTTTCATTGATCGCGACCTGTTAATTGGCAATTATGTTTTGGCTGTTTCTGGTGTTAAATTCAGCTTAAATGAGGCAATCAACGGCTACAACGGAAGCATAAATTTTCTAACTGATGGCGATGTTGATGTTAAAATTAGTTCAATCAAAGGCGTAGCTAATTTTGCGAATCCTTCAGCAGTGCCAGTACCAGCGGCGGCTTGGTTATTCGGTTCAGCATTATTAGGTTTTGCTGGTTTTAGACGTAAATCAATTTAATAACTCGTTATTAAATAGCATAAAAAAGCCGCATTTAATGCGGCTTTTTATATTTGATTGGTTAACTTAACAGTTAAAATGATGCGAATTTTTACCGTAAACTTAATACGTCTCGCATATCAAATAATCCAGAACTATGTGCATTTAAATATTTAGCGGCGCGCAATGCACCTAAAGCAAAAGTCGCGCGACTGCTCGCTTTATGCGTTAGCTCAATACGCTCACCAATACCTGCAAGCACAACAGTGTGGTCACCCACCACATCGCCCCCGCGCATTGTGGCAAACCCAATTTTGCCCGCTTCGCGTTCGCCCGTTACGCCTTCTCTGGCGTAAATGGCACAATCTTTTAGCGCCACACCCAAACCTTGTGCAGCGGCTTCGCCTAATCTTAGGGCGGTGCCTGATGGCGCATCTACTTTATGGCGATGATGCATTTCGACCACTTCAATATCGTAACCGTCATTTAATATTCTCGCTGCTTGTTCAACCAAGTTAATTAACAAGGTAACGCCAACACTCATATTCGGCGCAAACACAATTGCGATTTCTTTAGACGCTGTTTCTATCAGATTTTTTTGCTCTGTCGTAAACCCTGTTGTGCCGATAATATGTTTTACTTTGGCTTTTTTACAGGCTTCTAAATACACCATGCTGGCTTCTGGACGCGTAAAATCAATCAGCACATCCGCGCTCATTAACGCCGATTGCAAATCACTGCTAATTTTTACACCTGTATTTTTGCCAAACTGCTCACCCGCATCTCGGCCAATTTGCGGGCTTTCAGCACGATCCAGTGCGCCGTGTAATTGCAAATCGCTATCTGCAAACACGCCTTCAAGCAAAGCTTGCCCCATTCGACCCGTTACACCTGCGATGACAATTTTAGTTTTAACCATTACTTAACCACTTTTAAAAGCCGATTTTTTCTAACATACGCTCAAAATATCCAGGCTCTTCTGCAACAGGCGCTGAAATTTCTTTGCCTGGATTTGCTTTCAGTGTCGGCAATGTTTCTTTAGGCGCTAATGCTGGCGCTTGAACGCTCTCTAAATTTTTAGGGTTTAACTTGCGATCAAACCTGAAAATAAAACGTTCTTCTCCGTTCACGATTGCTGGCGTCGAATCAACTGGTTGCGATTCGGATACAGTCGTTTCTTGTACCATTTCTTTTGCTGCATCAACAACAGCTGGCGCAGATTCAATTGTTGCAGCAATGGCTGGCTTAACAACACTTGGTGCACTTTCTGTGGCTGTGATTGCAGCTTGCGCATTATCCGTAGGTCCTAGTTCAATTGGTACGGCTAACATAGACGGCTTTTCGGCTTCCGCAGTTGTTGCGTCTGGCGATACTGCATCAGCAGCAATGGCAGGTGCGACAACAATTGGCACAACTGCTGGCAACGCTTCTTTTATTGGCTCAACAATAGTTTTAGGCTTGAGTCCAGCATCAACGTTAGGTTGAGCTACCGGTTTGTCCGCTTGCCAAAATTTCAGTTTATCAAATAAACTTTTTTCGGCTTCTTTTGGCTTGGTCGCTTGCTCAGCAGCTGTCGCTTGTTCGACTGCTGTACTTTGGTTATTTTTCCAAAACTGCAGATTTTCAAGCAAACCTTCTTTTACTACTGGTTTTGCAATGACAGGTGTCTCATTTGCTAAAGCAACAGCGCTCTCAGCACCTGGCGTACCTTGTGGCACCACATCGCCACGCACGCGAGCCAGCAATTCTTTTTCAAAATCTAAAATCACGCGGCGCTGCTCTACAATTTTGCCAGCTTGACGTAGCTGATAAAAATAATCCCAACGATTGGTGTGAAAACTATCCACCACCAATGGCGTGCCCATAATAAATTTTACTTGCGATTTAGTCATGCCAGGCCGCAGTTGTAACAGCATCTTAGAAGTGACCACATTGCCCTGTTGAATATCCAGCTTAAATGGCTTAATCACAGGCACACGCGAGCCGCAACCAATCATTAACGTGCTGCAAATAACAATTATTAAAATAAATAAACTGCGCATGGTTTTATGCATGAATAAAGACTTATTACTAAATTGGCGTTAATATACCACGATGGTTAACAGCCTAAAACACCCAATTATCATCCTATCACTATTGAGCGCCTATCATGCATGAGCAAAAAGATTTAAAAAACGCTGGATTAAAAGCCACTTTGCCACGTTTAAAAATTTTAGAGCTGTTTGAAAACAGCAAAGAACGCCATTTATCAGCAGAAGATGTGTACAAAATTTTAATCACCACAGGCGAAGATGTTGGCTTAGCGACGGTTTACCGCGTACTCACCCAATTTGAAGAAGCGGGCTTGTTATCACGCCATCATTTCGAAAGCGGCAAAGCCGTATTTGAACTCAACGAAGGTACGCATCACGATCATATTGTGTGCGTTAAATGTGGTCGCGTAGAAGAATTCTATGATGCAGAAATTGAAAAGCGTCAGCAAGAAGCAGCGGAATCGCGTGGCTTTAAAATGCAAGAACATTCATTGATGATTTACGGCATTTGCGCTGTACAGCCGTGCGGCAAAAAGAAATAAAACCATCATGTAAAAAGTATTTTTTGCTTGCCGCTCAATTAATTTGCCTTAAATAAATGGTTAAGTCGATTCAACAACACAAACGTTGGTAATAAAATCTAAATGTTCGGGAGCGCAGCATGTTGAAACGTTATTATTCATTACTGATTGCAATAGCGATTGGTTTCAGCGTAACAGCCTGTGGCACTAACCCTGTTACCAAGAAAAAAGAATTTCAGTTTGTTAGCCAAGATAAAGAAATTGCAATTGGCAAAGAAAACTACTCCCCTGCCCGCCAATCACAAGGCGGCGATTATGTAATAGACCCCGAATTAACCGCTTATGTGCAAGATATTGGCAAACGCTTGGGCGCAGTTTCTGATAGACCCGAATTGCCGTACGAATTTGTAGTGCTGAATGATTCGGTACCCAATGCTTGGGCCATGCCAGGCGGCAAAATCGCATTTAATCGTGGCTTATTGTATGAGCTGAATAGCGAGGCAGAATTAGCCGCCGTTATGGGTCATGAGATTGTGCATGCCGCCGCACGCCACGGCGCTAAAAGCATGGAACGCGGATTATTTTTACAAGGCGCGATGATAGCCGTGGGTATTGGTGCGCAAAATACCGATTACGCAAATTTAGTGGTTGGCGCATCTCAGTTGGGCGCGCAGTTGGTGTCCAGCAAATATGGTCGCGATGCGGAATCTGAATCTGATTTATATGGCATGCAATATATGAAAAAAGCAGGCTACGACCCTGCCGCAGCGGTTACTTTGCAAGAAACTTTTGTACGATTAAGTAAAGACCGCGAAAGTAATTTTATTACAGGCTTATTTGCCAGCCACCCGCCCTCACCCGAACGCGTGGCCGCCAACAAAGTTACGCTAGCTAAATTAGGCGCAGGTGGCAATTGGGGCAAAGAAGTGTTTGCACAAAAAGTCGGTCAATTAAAATCTACACAAGCCGCCTATAAAGCCTATGACGATGGCGTGAAAGCCCTAGCCAAAAAAGATACCGCCACCGCTACCAAACTCGCACAGCAAGCGATTGCAGGCGAACCGCGTGAGGCAAGGTTTCAAGAATTATTAGGCGACATTGCGCTAACTGAAAAGAAATCGCAAGATGCGCTTAACTATTATGCCAAAGCCATTAAGATGCAGCCCGATTACTTTAAACCGCACGTACAAAGCGGCATTGCGCTATTTAATATGGGCAAAAAAACTGAAGCCGAACCCTACTTAAAACGCGCCAACGAGTTATTACCCACTGCGCCTGGCCATGCACTTTTAGGCCAAATTGCAGAAGATCGTGGCGACATCAATGGCGCGTTGCAACACTACCAAGTAGCCGCTGGTTCTAATTCTGCAATAGGCAAAGAAGCTGGCGAGCGCGGTATGCGCATTGATTTTCCGCGCAACCCTGCTAAATACATACAATCGGGCGTGCAAGCGGATAATTCAGGCAATTTATACGCAGTTGTACAAAACGCCACCAGCATGTCTGTTGGCCGCGTGCAAGTGCGCATAGTGAAATACAACCCACAAACAGGTCGCCCAGTTGGCCAAAGTCAACCTATGATTATTAATGGCGTAGCCGCTGGCAAGCAAAATAGAATTGCTGTGGGTGAGCGCGTTAAAACTGCACAAGAAGTAGGATTGTATAAAGTGGTGGTTGAGGCGGCAGAGTTGGCGAAGTAGTAAAAAATGGTCGGATAAAAAAATATAACTTATTGTTTTGTAAGATATTATGTACTTTCTAATAAAATTAACAACCTGCCCAAATAAAAGATTAAGTTCTTATTTGGGGTCTACTTTACGTTAGGTAGTTAAACATTGGGCTTGGTAACCATAACATTATGTTTAATCCTATTAAGAAACCGAGTAACAATATATGCCAATCGAAAATATTGAACCAATAGTTACTTTTGTTGCTGGCACTACTCTTGGCAGCATCGGTGGTTATCTTGTTCGTATTTTCATTGAGCACAGGCTTGCTAAAAGCCTTGCCGCCTCCGATAGGTATTTCATTGCCGCTCAAAAATTCAGAGTTTCTATCAACGAAGCTGTTGCAAAGTTTGAACCTACTCATCGTACTTGGACAGGAAGCAACAGAAACGCTACTGCTATGCGTAACTTCGCAAGAAATCTTGATGTTACAGTCACTGAGTTTGCTGAGTTCAAAGGTATTGACAGGGATAGCCTCACTAAAAAATGGGAAGAAACAAAACAATATTGCAGCACAACACTTCCTCGCGCTCTTACTCAAGGTGACACGTTCGCTGCACAAAAAGCACAAGAGGCTTTTCTTAATCATGTTGGTGAGCTTTTGTCTCATGCAAAACCTACCTAACCCCTCATTCAACCCCGACCGCTAAAGCGGCGGGTTAATTTATACGTTAGGCATTACCGAAAATGACGATTAATCCAATTGAGGACGCTATTAGAAACTTAGGTGTTAAGAATCTTTTTAAAGTTGACGAAACGAACTATAAAATTGCCTTCTTACTTCATGAAAATGATTGGCGCCCATTAAAAGCTGATTGGTGGCGGGGTAAGGAAGTTTGTATCATTGGCGCAGATATAAATGGCAATTTCTTCTTACGTCACTGTGATGGTTCAGTTAGATATTGGGAGCATAAAAGCAATTCTGATAAGGTCATATCAAAAAGCATAAAAGATTTTATTAGCAACATTGAATGGGGCACCGATTTTTAATGCCTAACCCATCATTCAAGCGGGACGCCTAACGGCGCCCCTTAATTCAAACGTTAGCCACTATGAGCTTCATCCAACTTCCGTTGTACGTCAGGTATCGCTGGGTACTATTACTGATTGCTGTTTTAGCTTTAGGCACAGGCTCTTATTTAGCATCTAGTTTTTTCGGTATAGCTTTTGTGTGGTTTAACGGCGCATTCTGGGCAATAGAGCTTATGTATCCATATCGCACTGTAGCCAATAAGAAAAACCGATTTAGTAGGGTTCAATTAGCTCCCAAGTTCATGAAAATATATGCATACATTTTTTTCGGGCTTTACTTTTTAATCGCTTGCGGTATGAGCTATCGTGAAATTAAAAACGCAATTGTCGGCTAACCCATCCATCAAGCGGGACTTGCTACCGCAAGCCCCTTATGTCAAACGTTAGGCTCAACATGAATATTTGGCGAATTGCAGGTACTGTTGCAGCTTTCTGTGCTTTATCAGTCATTGTTTTTTATATATCGGCGGGCAAATTAGATAACCTAGAGTTTTATTTGCTTCTCAAAATGATAGCCGCTGCTTTATTTTGTGCCCTCTTTGTTTTTACAATAGTACTATTTCCTTACTATTGGTTAAAAATGGTGAAAATGTTTTTTTCTTATCATTTCAACAAAAACCAGCCTGTTGCATCAAATAAAAACTCAGATGACTTAAAAGGCATTGTCATATCTTTCATTCTTATCTTGCTTACCTTGTGGCTCGGAAAAACATTTTTTAGTGGCGGTATCCTTGCCTAACCCGTCATTCAAGCGGGACTGGCTTACAGCCAGCCCCTTAATTCAAACGTTAGAAGTTATTGAAAGTTGAGATTTTGAAATTAGCACTTGCAACATTAATTTTATTTTTGTCAGTTGCTTGTACCTATGAGTCAACATCACCTGAGGCAATAATTAATTTAAAAGTCACCCCCAAAGATTTCACTGCAGCAAGAATTGCAATGTATCAATTTGGAATACAGGAAAATATGTTCATTTATGATGAAAGTCACAAATGGCCTTCTGGCGGAAGTATTGTGAACCTTAAACTAACCAGTCCAGATGGGTTAGATATTTTGATGCTTGGCGGAGAGAGTAGAGGTCAATTTTATGTTGCTTTTTATTGCAATAAAAAATGTAAAGACTGGAAAACACATTACAAAAAACTTAAAAATGAATTAGAGAAAAACTGGGAATTAGTGAATAAATGAGATACACAGCTTCTAACCCATCATTCAAAAGGGACTGGCTAAAGCCAGCCCCTTAATTTATACGTTAGGCACAACAAGTAAAAAAAGGAATAATCTTTTGCCAATTTGCGAAATCTTAAACATATTAACTCTTTGGACAGTCGTAACAATTTTAGGGTTTTGGTTAATAACAAAATTTAAAAGTGAGCGAACTACCTTTGTTGGAGGCGGCGCCTTTTTATGCCTTGGCGTGTTGGTTCCATTACTCCTCACTGCTTTTTTAAACAATTATTTAACCTGTAGCCTACCAACCTGTGAGGTCGCTAAAATACAATCTCAAACGTTAATTGCTTTATTTGGTATTAGCTGGGCTTCAATAGGAGCAAACTTACTTGCATCGTATCTATCACATAAGTAAATTGCCTAACCCATCCATCAAGCGGGACGCCTAACGGCGCCCCTTGTGTAAAACGTTATGCATTTCAAATAAAAGGATAATCATGCAGCTTAAAAAGAACATGGTCGTTTTCTCTAGTATTTTAATTTTTTCTATTTCAAATGTTGCACAAGGAGATTGGTTTACCTCTTCTGAAACAAAAGAGCTGATTACTAAAGCGGATGCAGGCGATAAGGAAGCTCAGTTTAAATTTGGACTGGCCTATGATTCAGGTAATGGCGCACCAAGTAGTAAAGATAAAGCAAAAAATTACTATCGCATGGCAGCGCAGCAGGGCCACTCAGAAGCTCAAAACAGCTTAGGAAGCATCTATCAAGCCGATAAAAACTACGTTGAGGCTAAATCATGGTACGAACTTGCCGTTGCTCAAAATCATCCAATGGCAACTAATAGCTTAGGACAACTTTACGATCTAGGTCTTGGTATTCCACAAGACCGTAACAAAGGCTTTGAGTTATATACACGCTCTTCCGATCTTGGCCATGCAAGAGCAATGTGGAACATTGCCAATATGTATGGTGCTGGGCAACTTGGAAAAGTTGACTTGTTTTCAGCTTGCGTTTGGTCAGTTCGTGCAAAAAAATATGCTGACGCTCAAGACACTCAGTTAATACAATATTTAGAGAGAGTTCTGCCTGCGATACAAAAAGACCTTTCAGGCAAAGATTGGGGGAAATGTCATGAAGAAGCAAATGCTTGGTCACCTAAGTTGGTTGCACAGTAGTGCATAACCTCTCATTCAAGCGGGACGCCTAACGGCGCCCCTTAACTCAAACGTTAGGCCTAAATGCTCGAAGAACAAATTAAAATTTGCACGCGTTTTGGTTCAGCATTATTTATTCCCGAACCACTTCAGAAAGTTGGAATTGCATTAAAAACTCTAGGTGCTCAACCACTTAATGCAATACGCCACCCTATTGAGGCAGGCACATGTGGTTGGTATATTTGGTCAGGAGAGTACTCTAGCGACCCAGAGTTTTTTCAAACTTTGCATGTTGCACACTTAAATGACTATTGCCCAGAACTTATTAAGTACTTAGCCCTAGAGCCAGGTTGGGGAGTTCAACTCGCACCGAATTGTGAGGATGTTTGGTTTGATGAAAAATTTTTGTCTGTTTAAGCCTAACCCATCCATCAAGGGGACTGGCGAAAACGTTCTTCGATGATACAATTTTCAATAACGAGGGCTGAGCCACCATTATCGCCAGCCCCTTACTTCAAACGTTAGGTTCTTATCTTGCGTACATATACATGCAAAGAATGTGGCTTTAGTTATAGTGAGGGCGACAAGTATTGGGATAATATTAATTCAGTTAACCCATGCCCAAAATGTGTCTTTAATAATAAAAAGTTAAGTAATAGTTCAGCTAAAAAAATAAAACTAAGTATTGTAAGCATAACTGTTATTTTGATTGTATTTGCTGTTTTAACAAACGGGAAATCTACTGAATCCAACTTCATCTCAACTGCTATCATATGGTACTTAATGACCTCTTACGTCCTTCCTTATATAGTAAAAAATGACATGCATGGATGGATGGCATATATTGAATATAATGAAGATAACTTGGTAGTCAGGTTTGTTTTTATGGCTTCTGCGGCAATTGTTTCCGTTTTTATTTTATACAAACTATTATTCAATTAGTTAAAAACAAAAAGTTGTTAGGCACTGTAAAACCTAACCCATCATTCAAGCGGGACGCCTAACGGCTCCCCTTAATTCAAACGTTAGCCTTCAGGGACAAAATGAAAATTCTTACCTATCTAGCACTTTTGATTTGTTTATCTAGTTGCGCAACTGGCCCATTAAATGCAACAGGTACTTTTCTCCCCCCTATACATACACAAAAACTTCTAAGTGCTTCGCTTTGCTGCTCATCTTACAAGAATTTTCAATTTAACAAACTCACGAAAAATCAAGAATTCAAGGTGTCAATCACTCCCGAATCACCTGTTTTCGAATTTATACAAGGCAGAAGTTTCTTTTCGGCTTTTGAGCTGCCAAGCAAAGCACCCAAATCACTTACTGTTAAAACAGAGCCTGTGAATATGCTATGGAATCGTGACGGGCATGTTTTAATACCCGCAATTGTTTTTCTAGATAATCAATTTAATGTTATTGAAACTGCAAAACCAAATTATGAAGCTCGCTCTCCAAAAGTTATTGGAAGTTCTTGGGCGGAGGCTACAATTTCAATACCAATTTCAGCGAAATATTCAATTCTAATTGATGGCAAGTCATCGGAAGGGCTAGCATGGCCTGATTCTGACCAACCTTCTGGCTTATTATTTGTGCGTAGCGGCCCAACTGGCGAGGTCAGTTTAGTTGCAAATTAAGGCTAACCCATCCATCAAGCGGGACTTGCTACCGCAAGCCCCTTATGTCAAACGTTAGCGCTTATGAAAAGATTGATTTTAATTTTTTTAGCTTTATTCTCCAGCTCAGTGTCCTCAGCTGATAAATCTAATTGGGTCGTAAAAGTTCAAGACTATGAAGGTTATCCATTATTTACGCGTTACCCTGACAACTTAAATTACGATAAATCACAAGAGCTATATCCTACTAGGCTAATAGTTGACCTCACATTTGCTGAAATAAAAGATAATGGTCTACCCGCAAATGGATACAACGAATCACTAGAAGACTTCGATAATTTTGTAGTTGAATACTTTATGAAAAGCTCAACGGGCATCTGTGTATTAGTTGAGACCTATTATGGGAAAAGACATTTTTACTCTTACGTTTCAAACACAGCAGATATTGATACTTTTAAGAGAGTATTACTTAAGAAGTTTCCTCAACATGAATTTGAAATGGAAATTAAACCTGACAAAAACTGGTCATTTATTCGTAAATATTCTGAAGATATTCTTAAAAATGGCTAACCCATCATTCAAGCGGGACGCCTAACGGCGCCCCTTAATTCAAACGTTAGAGAAAGGCAGTAATTGTGGCTTTGATTGGTATTTTATTCTTGTTATGTATTTACTCTGCTATTCCTACTTTTTCCGCACAATTGGCCACGAAATATTTACTGAGCTTTAAGCCAAGTTTTAAGCATATGTTCTTGCTAACATTATCGTCGTTATTGGTCTCAGCATCACTTGGTGTAATTATCAATCTTGCAACATCAACTAGTAGCAACTTTAAACAAGACAGTGCTTTTCTTTCAATAGTTACA
>JAKFVB010000051.1 GCA_021732405.1 Methylotenera sp. | reverse complement strand
TTTTGCCGCTTCATCCAGAATTTTAGAACCCGAGCTTTTATCAATCACGATACTTTCAATGCTGCCATCTGCTTTAATCGATACCGTCATGCGTAATTGACCATATATTTTTTGGTCTTTTGCCACCGCGGGATAATTCAAATTTCCAATACGCTCCACCTTTTGCCGCCATGCTTCTAAATACATGGCGTCACTGGCTTCTTTGGTGCGCGCACCGATAAATCTGCGTTTGGGTCGCTTTTGATACTCATCTTGCTGTTTAGCGATTTGCGCTTCTAAGCGATCGATTTCAATACTTGCTGCAATTAAATCGGCACGATTTAACGATTTGGCCAATGCTTTTTGGTCACCTTGTTCCGGCTCAGCAGAGGCCGCATCTTGGGTTGGATTCGATTCTATTTTTTTGACCGAATTGATTTGCGTCAATAACTCTTGCGCCTGCTTTTCTAGCGCATCAACCCGCTTTTGTTCGCGCGCCTCTTTTGCTTGCAGCTTAGCCGCTTTGGCCGCGCTATTTGCCTCTGCACTTGGCCTTAATTTCACTTCTGTGGTTTTTTGTTTGGGTGCTGGTAAAGCCGTTTTCATCTGCCGATTCGCATCGGTATTGCCGCCACGGTCAAGGTTTGCTTGCGCCAACAACTCGGCTTTATCAGGCGCATTTTTGGTTTTTGCATTCACTAGCACCACATTTAATGAAGGCAATTTATTGGCCAGTTTTTTAAGCTCTGGCTCAAAATGGATGGTTAATATAACGGCATGGATAATAATCGAAATGGCAACAGCAACGCTCAATGCACTGATTGTTTTCGCAACACTCACTGCTGCAGCCTGAGCCGCAATTTCTGTTTGCTTCAATTCAGCTTGTTTAAGCACAGCACTCAAACTTTAATTTTCCGTTAAAGAAACACTTAGTGCATCCAGTATTTTTTGATGCACACCACCAAAACCACCATTGCTCATCACCAAAATATGGTCATTGGGTTTAGCAACACTCGCAATCGCTTCTACTAGCATGCCTAAATCATCAAACGTTTTGGCTTTATTTGCAATCGGTTTTAATGCTTCTGCTGCATCCCAGCCCAAATTAGCGCCATAACAAAATACTAAATCGGCCTCTTTTAAGCTAGTAGGCAGTGCGTCTTTCATCACGCCCAGCTTCATGGTGTTGCTTCTGGGTTCCAACACAGCCAAAATCCTGGCAGCACTTACTTTTGCACGCAAACCTGCTACTGTTGTATCAATGGCAGTCGGATGATGCGCAAAATCATCATAAACCGTTATCTTATTCACCACACCCTTGATTTCCATACGGCGTTTAACGTTTTTAAACTCAGTCAACGCAGCAATACTTACTTCTGTAGTCACACCCACATGGCGTGCCGCCGCGATACTGGCTAATGCATTCATGCGGTTATGTTCACCCAACAAATCCCAATTGACACGGCCTTGCGGCTTGGTTTGATACATCACATCAAAACTACCATCGCCACTAGCGTTATTCGCTTGCCAATCGGCGTCGGTGCCAAATTTTTCCACAGTGCTCCAGCAGCCTTTTTCAATCACACGATTCAAGCTAGATTCTTTACCATTGGCCACCACCAAGCCCTGTTGCGGTACGGTGCGCACTAAATGGTGAAACTGTTTTTCAATCGCAGCCAAATCATCAAAGATATCCGCATGGTCAAACTCTAGATTGTTCAATACAGCGGTGCGTGGACGGTAATGCACGAATTTTGAGCGTTTATCAAAAAACGCCGTGTCATATTCGTCGGCTTCAATCACAAAGAAAGGTGAAATACTTTTTTTATCTTGAACAGGCGCCTGCGGCAAACGCGCCGATACATCAAAATTTTGCGGCACACCGCCAATTAAAAACCCTGGTGCCAAACCTGCATATTCTAATATCCAAGCCAACATGGAGCTGGTAGTGGTTTTGCCATGCGTGCCCGCAACGGCCAGTACCCATTTACCTTGCAACACATTTTCTGCCAACCACTGCGGGCCAGAAATGTATGGCAAGCCGCGATTTAAAATTTCTTCCATCAGTGGATTACCGCGCGAAACAACATTACCAATCACATAAATATCAGGCATCAATTTGATTTGCTCAGGCGAAAATCCCTCAATCAGTTCAATACCTTGCGCTTGCAATTGCGTGCTCATAGGTGGATAGACATTGGCGTCGCAACCAGTCACGCGATGCCCAGCCTGCTTTGCCAGGACCGCAATACCGCCCATAAATGTACCGCAAATACCTAAGATGTGAATATGCATAAATTATTTACTTTTGTAGTATGGTTTTTCATTAAATTCTTGCTGATACGACTGTTTATCTATTCTGAGCAAATTTTTTGCTCCATCAAGTGTGAGCAATTTTATACTAGGTAAAAAGAACTCTCTAAGACTTGCTTTTACCCAGAAATATTCTCCATATTCATTCTTGCATACTCTGTCAATTTGTAGGTCATACAAATTCCCCCTGATGTATTTAGGTATATCTCTATGAAGAACTATCGTTGCTTTTTCTGCGTAAAAACTATACTGCTCATCTTGGCTTTTCAATTTTAATGTTTTATATAACTCTTCAGATTGAGCAATATATCTACTTAATCTTGGACGTTGAATTACAAACTCGTAAAACAGTGTAATTACAGCTACTAGAATAATTAAATTCCAATTATCTTGAATATAAATAAAGAGGATAACGATAGGGGAAAAAACAATAAACTTATATAAAATATCTTGCTTGCACCGCTCTTTTCTTTTTGAGATAGGTGTCTTTCCAAACTTTACGGCGAAGCCATAGATAACTGCAAAGTATACAAAAAAAAGTACAAAACCAATTAAAAACTTGCCAGCTGTTAACTTTACATCCATAACTTAACCCAAATTCGGGCTTAACCAGCGTTCTAAATATTCTTTTGGCAACTTTCTACGTTTCGCCATATCTTCCAACTGATCCATGCCGATTTTATCTACACTAAAATATTTAGCGTGCTTGTGGGCAAAGTAAAAGCCAGATACGGCGGCGGCAGGTAACATGGCGAACGATTCTGTGAGTTGCATGCCGATTTCTTCTGCTTGCAGCAGATTAAACATATCGGGTTTTACGGTATGGTCTGGGCAAGCTGGATAGCCAGGCGCAGGGCGAATGCCTTGGTATTCCTCTTTAATCAGGGCATTTACGTCCAGTTTTTCATCTGCGTTGTAGCCCCAAAAATCGGTACGCACGCGTTCATGCATATACTCAGCAAAGGCCTCAGCAAAACGATCGGCCAAGGCTTTAAACATAATGCCGCTAAAATCATCATTGGCATCGGCGAAGCGTTTTTCAATTTTCTCAGTACCCAGTCCACCTGTTACAGCAAACAAACCAATGTAGTCATCTGTGCCTTTTGGCGCAATAAAATCACTTAAGCATTGATTAGGTCTAGCGACGCCATCAATCACAGGTTTTACCGTTTGCTGACGCATGCCGTAATAGGTAAATGCCACTTGGCTGCGGCTGTCATCGGTGTAGATTTCAATATCGTCATCATTGACGGTGTTCGCAGGCATTAAGGCAATCACGCCATTTGCAGTTAACCATCTTCCATCGATGATTTTCTTTAGCATGGCTTTGCCTTCTGCAAATACCTTAGTCGCGGCTTCGCCTACCACTTCATCTGTCAAAATAGCGGGGTAAAATCCCGCTAAATCCCACGTTTGAAAGAATGGACCCCAGTCGATATATTGCGCGATTAGGCTTAAATCGATATTTTTGAAGACGCGGCGACCAATAAATTTGGGTTTAACAGGTGCAAATTCGCCAGCAAACGATAGCTGCATTTTGTTTTTGCGTGCATCGGCAATCGTTAATAGTGGCACGCCTTTTTTATTAGCATGTTGCGTGCGCGCTTTTTCATAGTCAGCCTGAATTTCAGCCAAATATGCGCCACGCGTTTCAGGCGTGAGCAAGTTTTGCATCACGGTGACTGACCGCGAAGCATCTGGCACATACACAATTGGGCCATCATAAAATGGGGCGATTTTTACGGCTGTATGTGCGCGGGAAGTCGTAGCGCCGCCAATCAATAAAGGCGTTTTTGCTTCGCTAAAATACGGGTCACGCTGCATTTCTTTGGCGATGTATGTCATTTCTTCTAGGCTTGGTGTGATTAAGCCGCTTAAGCCAATAATATCGGCGTTTTCCGCTTTTGCCATGGCTAAAATTTCCGCCGCTGGCACCATCACACCCATATTGACGACTTCAAAGTTATTACACTGCAACACCACACTGACAATATTTTTACCAATATCATGCACATCGCCCTTAACGGTAGCAATCACCATTTTGCCTTTTGGCTTAGAAATCACGCCCGTTCTGGCTTCATCAGCAGCTTTTTCAGCTTCGATATACGGAATCAAATGTGCAACCGCGGTTTTCATCACGCGCGCAGACTTAACGACTTGCGGCAAGAACATTTTGCCTTGCCCAAATAAATCGCCCACCACATTCATGCCGTCCATCAACGGGCCTTCAATCACGTGAATCGGACGACCGCCGCTTGCTTCAACCGCTGCACGCGCTTCTTCGGTGTCTATCACAATAAAGTCGGTAATACCATGCACCATGGCATGACTTAAACGCTTTTCAACAGGCGTTGGGTTTTCAGGTGTGCCACGCCATTCCAATGTTGCGGCTTCTTTTTTGCCGCCTGCCACTAGCGTACCCGCGATTTCAATCAAGCGCTCAGTAGGTGCCAGCAAATTATTTGGGTCAATAATACGGTTAAGTACCACGTCCTCTACAGATTTTTTAAGCTCTGGCGCTAAGTCATCGTAAACGCCCATCATGCCTGCATTCACAATGCCCATGGTCATACCAGCTTGAATGGCGTGGTACAAAAATACCGTATGAATCGCCTCACGCGCAGGATCGTTGCCACGAAAACTGAAACTTACATTGGATACGCCGCCAGAAATTTTGGCATGCGGCAGGTTTTGCTTGATCCAGCGTGTGGCTTCAATAAAGTCCACCGCGTAATTATTGTGTTCTTCAATACCCGTCGCAATCGCGAAAATATTCGGGTCAAAAATAATGTCTTCTGGCGGAAAACCAGTACTGACTAATAAATCATAGGCGCGTTTGCAGATTTCGATTTTGCGCGCGTAAGTATCTGCTTGGCCTTTTTCATCAAACGCCATCACAATCACAGCCGCGCCATAACGGCGGCAAAGTTTTGCTTGGCGTAAGAATTCGGCTTCGCCTTCTTTCATGGAAATGGAATTGACGATGGCTTTGCCTTGCACGCATTTTAAGCCTGCTTCAATCACTGACCATTTAGATGAATCAATCATAATCGGCACGCGCGCGATATCTGGCTCACTCGCGACCAGATTCAAAAAGTGCGTCATGGCTTTTACGGCGTCCAACATGCCTTCATCCATATTGATGTCAATGACTTGCGCGCCGTTTTCCACTTGCTGGCGCGCGACACTTAAGGCTTCATCATATTGCTCATTGATTATCAGGCGCGCGAAAGCTTTTGAACCCGTCACATTAGTACGCTCACCCACGTTTACAAATAGCGAATTTTCATCAATAATAAAAGGCTCTAAACCTGATAATTTGGTGTCAGGTTCAAAGCTCGGTACATGACGCGGACTTAACGCTTTAATTTCGTTAAAAATCGCATTAATATGCGCTGGAGTCGTACCGCAACAGCCGCCTGCCATATTTAAAAAGCCGCTATTGGCGAATTCTTTCAATAAGCTAGAAGTGACATCGGGCGTTTCATCAAAGCCCGTATCACTCATGGGATTAGGCAAACCAGCATTTGGGTAAATGCATACGAACGTATCGGCGATTTTTGAAAGTTCTTCCACATATGGGCGCATTAAAGTTGCGCCTAACGCACAATTAAGTCCAACTGTGAGAGGCTTGGCGTGGCGAATAGAATGCCAAAATGCAGTCACTGTTTGGCCAGATAAAATACGGCCAGAAGCGTCCGTTACCGTGCCAGAAACCATTAACGGCATGGTGTAGCCGACTTCTTCAAAAAACGTATCAATCGCAAACAATGCGGCCTTACAATTGAGTGTATCGAAGATGGTTTCCACCATTAAGATATCTGCGCCGCCTTCTACCAAGCCGCGAATCTGCTCCAAGTAAGCGTTCACTAACTGATCAAAACTTACGTTGCGCGCGGCAGGGTCGTTAACATCTGGCGAGATACTAGCGGTTTTAGGCGTTGGGCCAAGTGCGCCCGCCACAAAGCGCGGCTTATCAGGCGTGCTATATTTTAAGCAGGCAGCTTTGGCCAGTTTGGCAGATTCCACGTTCATCTCGTGCACCAGATGCGCCATGTGATAATCGTCTTGCGCGACAGAAGTTGCGCCAAATGTATTGGTTTCAATCACATCTGCGCCAGCGGCTAAATATTGCTCATGAATCTCTTGAATCACTTGCGGTTGCGTTAAGCTTAATAACTCATTATTACCTTTGACGAATAACTCGCGCTCACCCGCTGGCGCGGCAAAGTCTTTAAATCGTTCCCCGCGATAATCTGCCTCAGACAATTTATATTGCTGAATCATGGTACCCATCGCACCATCTAAAATAAGGATGCGCTGGGCGAGGAGTTGGCGGAGTTTATTTTCGATTACAGATTGCATTAAGTTAAGGCTTTGAATAGTTTGTTAATAATGGCTATTTTATCATGCTGTAGCCGTTTCATTTCCACTACAGCAAGGCCTTAATCAAAAGTAGTTTTGAAAATTTTGCTTATGAGTCAACGACACAAAAAGTGTCTATTTTTGATCATTCCCCACATTAAAAAACGGTACTGGCGTGCCTGCGTAGACTGATGTTGGTAGCGCGCCATTCCACTTTTCAGCTTTCACTTTTTCAACCTCAATACGGCGTAACTCAAGCACATCTTTATTTTGTGCCAAGGCACTATTTTGTATGCGCAACGCATCCGCTTGGGCGGTCGCTAATTTTAAGATTTGATAAGCCTCACCATCTGCTTGTGCTTTAAGTGCAGAAGCCTCTGCCTCTGCAATTGCAACTTTTTGTTTTTGCTCTGACTCAACTGTTTTTAACTTGTTTTCTGCTCCAAGTCTTAATTGTTCTTGCGTGACCTTGGCACTAATTGCAGCCATGTAATCTGCAGAGAACGAAAAATTTCGCATGTCCACATTGATTACTTGGGCGCCATAGATATCTAATTTTTTGCGCAACGCATCTAATATATCGGCTGAAACAGTAGAGCGCTTTTCAATCAAATCAGGCGCCGTATATTTTGCGGTAGTGGCTTTAAAAACCTCTTGAGTAGCTGTTTGTACATATGATTGCAAATTGCCATCATGGCTGTACTTTTCAAACACTTCCGCCACTTTGTCGGTTTTAATACTGTAGCGCACGGTTAAACTAACGCGCACAGGCTGCGTATCGCTAGTGCTACCATCTGCATTTTCTACTGAAGCCTCTTCAGATCGAATATTAAAAATATTCAGTTTTTGCCATGGCAATAAGAACATAAAACCTTCGCTCTCAATGCCTTTAATTGCGCCACCAACAGTGACTACGCCTCTATGACCAGTTGGCACGCTGCGAATAGGCCAAAATAACACCACTAAAATCATGATAGGGACAACGATTACCGCAAGGTTAATCAGTTTTTGTTTATTTTGGTCGATATCCATTTAATTTTCCTCAGTTATTTTTTATTGGTTAGAGTAAATGTAAAACAAATTGATATTACATTGGATTCAACTAGCTGAGCTACAAAAAATGATCTCAAACTGTCTTAATAACTTTCAAAAATCTAGCTAAGATTCATTGCGCCTGTATTGCACTGCTTCTGCAATATGCGCTGGCTTAATTGCCGCATCGCCACATAAATCAGCACATGATAAGTCTGCAATGGTACGCGCCACTTTCAAAATGCGATGGTAAGCACGCGCTGATAAGTTTAATTTTGAAATAGCGGTTTTTAGCAAAATTAAGCCTGCGTCGTCAGGCTGGCAATGCGCATCAATTTCTAAACTGCCTAATGCAAAATTGGCTTTGCCTTGTCGATTAAGCTGAATTTGGCGCGCTTTTTCAACTCGCGCGCGTATTAAGTCGCTACTTTCTGATTGCTTGCTTGCGGTCAATTCATCTTCTTTGAGTGCAGGTACAGTAATTAACAGATCAATTCTATCTAAAAGTGGACCAGAAATTTTGGCGCGGTAGCGTGCGATATTGTCTGGTGTGCAACGGCATTTATTATTGAAATGGCCCAAATAACCACACGGGCATGGATTCATGGCAGCCAATAATTGAAACGATGCAGGGAAATCGGCTTGCCGCGCGGCGCGTGAGATGGTGATATGCCCACTCTCTAACGGCTCACGCAACACTTCTAATACTTTTCGGTCGAATTCGGGCAACTCATCCAAAAACAACACACCATGATGCGCCAGTGAAATTTCACCAGGACGTGGAATGCCCCCACCACCAACCAAAGCCACGCCTGACGCGGTATGGTGCGGTGAGCGATACGGTCTACGCTTCCAGTTTTCTAACTTATACGCACCGTTAAGTGATTGAATCGCTGCACTTTCCAGCGCCTCCTGCTCTGTCATGCTGGGTAAAATACCTGCAAAACGGCTGGCTAACATGCTTTTACCTGTGCCTGGTGGCCCGCTCATTAACACGCTGTGTCCGCCAGCCGCTGCAATTTCTAAAGCGCGCTTCGCTTGAGATTGGCCTTTTACCTCATTGAAATCTGCGTAATGACTACTGGGTATTGTTGTTTCAGCCACATATTGTTGTAGCGGTATATGTCCGCTTAAATGCGCGCATACTTCTAATAATGAGTTGGCAGGATAAATCAGTGCATCTCTAACCAAACTGGCTTCTAGCGCACTATTTTGAGGCAATATAAACGCACGTTTATATTGCGCGGTTTTATGCACCATATGATAAGTCATCGCCAGCGCACCGCGGATTGGCCTAAGCTCACCCGTTAGCGCCAATTCACCCGCTATTTCGTAGCGCTCAAGTGACTCTTTGGGAATCTGCCCACTCGCAGCTAAAATGCCTAGTGCAATGGGTAAATCGTAGCGGCCACTTTCTTTAGGTAAATCGGCTGGCGCTAAATTAACGGTGATACGTCTGGCGGGAAACTCAAATTGTGCGGTTTGAATCGCTGCACGCACGCGATCCTTGCTTTCTTTTACTTCCGCTTCGGGCAGGCCAACAATCGTAAAGCTGGGCAAGCCATTGGCTAGATGCACCTCCACCACCACCTCTGGTGCGTCCATACCGCTTAATGCGCGGCTATACAGCACTGCCAAACTCATTTTTGTTTAAGCTTTTCTTCTAAGGCTTCAAGCTTAGTCTCAAGATTGACTAGTTGCTCACGCGCATGGCGCAAAACCTCTGCTTGCACATCAAATTCTTCGCGCGTCACAAGCTCCATTTTGGTGAGCGCGCCCTTAATTAGTGCATGAATATTTTTATCTATATCAGCCAAAGGGGATGATGCCACTATCTCCTTGATTTTATTAGATAATTCCTCTATTTTTGACGCATCAATCATAGTAATTTCCTTTATTTTTTTATCAGTTTAACAGATTTTTAATGCACTTTTATATCTGAATTAATTATATAAAAAATCTAAGTTATTGATTTTTATATCTATTTAATTGGCATGCAGATTGCTAGGTTACAACGTGGTTAAAACTACTTAATATTTTTTTAAAACAACGTTAGTGGATACACAATGCGTAATTCGTTATTATCAATCGCTGTGTTAAGCATTTTCGCGATGCCAACATTTTCACACGCAGAAGATGCACCAGCAGTTGCGGCCGCTGAGCCAGCATCTTCTTGGACAGTAACCAGCAACATCGGTTTTGTTTCAGATTACTACACACGTGGTATTTCACAAAATTGGCACAAGCCAGCTATACAAGGTGGTTTTGACATTGCACACTCTAGCGGTTTATTCGCTGGCGTATGGGGTTCAAGCGTATCACCAAACACATTTCCAGATGCTACACTTGAGCTAGATTTATACGGTGGCTACAACGGTACAATTTCTGCTGTTGAAGGCTTAGGTTACAGTATCGGTGCTATTGGTTATTTTTATCCGGGCGGAAGCTGGAAAAAATATAATTATTTAGGCGTGCCTGATCAAACACCAAATGGCGGTCGTTGGGATACGTATGAGGCTAACTTCGGCTTATCTTACAAATGGATTAGCGCTAAAGCTTCTGTTACTTTAGGTGATTGGTTTGGTGCTGAGCGCGATACAGGCTGGGACGGCAGTACAGGTGGCACAACTTACCTAGAGCTGAATGCAGCTTATCCTTTGCCATGGTTTGGCTTGACCCTAATTGGCCATGTAGGTCATTTAAATGTTACTGGCAAGCTTGATTTAAATGTTCCAAGTAGCCAAAACTCTATTAACGAAGATGACCCTGATTACACTGATTACAAAATCGGTATTAGCAAGTCGTTTAAAGTTGCTAGTTCTGAAGGCTGGAATGCTGGCTTGTACTATGTAGGTGCTTCTGACACAGGTTACTGGAGCGGTCGTGCTTTCGGTGGTGCAAGCTTTAACGGCAGCTCAGATACTAAAGACTTATCTGACAACCGTTGGGTCGCAACAATAGGTCGTACTTTCTAAATTATTTTAATTTATAAACAAAAGGCCAATTAGATAATTGGCTTTTTAATAACCTGCCAATAGGGGAATAATATGAAATTTGTATCGGCAATAATCAAGCCATTCAAGCTTGATGAAGTGCGTGAGGCCTTATCTAATATAGGCGTTCAAGGCATTACAGTAACCGAAGTTAAAGGCTTTGGTCGTCAAAAAGGGCATACCGAGCTGTACCGTGGCGCGGAATATGTCGTCGATTTTTTGCCAAAAGTTAAATTAGAAATTGCAATTAAAGATGACATGCTTGACCAGGTAGTGGATGCAATTGAAAAGGCAGCTGCGACTGGCAAAATTGGCGATGGCAAAATTTTTATATTTAATTTAGAGCAAGTTTATCGCATCCGTACCGGTGAAACCGGACCTGAAGCACTTTAAGGGGCCATAAAATGAAAAAAATATTATCTGTTTTATCGCTAATTGCTCTTCTTAGTACTGGTGTAATTAGCACAACCAGCTTTGCAGAAGATGCTGTAGCACCATCAACCGAGCAAGCAGCAGAAGTGATTGCACCTGAAGTTGCAGCACCTGCTGATGCAGCTGCAATGGTTGAAGAAATGCCAGCAGCAGAGCCTGCTCCAATGGAAGCAATGCCTGCAGAAGCGGCACCAGCTGAAGCGGCAGCACCAGCGCCTGTACCAAACAAAGGTGACACGGCTTGGATGCTTGTTTCTACTGTATTGGTAACATTAATGGTGATTCCTGGCTTGGCATTGTTTTATGGCGGTTTAGTGCGTCAAAAAAATATGCTTTCTGTGCTGATGCAAGTTTTCATGATCTTTTCACTGATGGCTGTTTTGTGGGCATTGTATGGCTACAGCGTTGCGTTTACAGGCGGCAATCCATTCTTTGGCGGCTTAGGTAAGGCGTTCTTAGCTGGGGTTACACCTGAATCAATCGGTGCGACCTTTAGTAAAGGTGTTTACATTCCTGAACTGACATTTGTGGCTTTCCAACTAACATTTGCGGCCATTACACCAGCGTTGATTGTTGGTGCATTTGCTGAACGTATGAAATTCTCAGCTGTATTAGCATTTATGGTGTTGTGGTTCACGTTTGCTTACTTGCCAATGGCGCACATGGTTTGGTACTGGGATGGTCCAGATGCAATTACTACTGCCGAATCTTTAGATGTGGTTTTAGCAAATGCAGGTTGGTTATGGGCTAAAGGTGCATTAGATTTTGCAGGCGGTACAGTTGTGCACATTAATGCGGGTGTGGCTGGTTTAGTTGCTGCTTACGTATTAGGTAAACGTATTGGCTACGGTAAAGAATCTATGACACCGCACAGCTTAACATTAACCATGGTTGGTGCTGCCTTACTATGGGTAGGTTGGTTCGGTTTCAACGCTGGTTCAAATCTGGAAGCTAATGGTTATGCTGCACTAGCATTGGTTAACACAATCATTGCAACAGGTGCTGCAACCCTTTCATGGACATTCTCTGAATGGCTATTAAAAGGTAAACCATCTATGTTAGGCGCTGCTTCTGGTGCTGTTGCAGGTTTAGTTGCAATTACTCCAGCATGTGGTTTTGTAGGCCCAATGGGTGCAATCATCATCGGCTTGGTAGTTTCACCAATCTGCTACTTCTTTGTGGCTAAAGTGAAATACATGCTTGGTTATGATGATGCGCTAGATGTATTCGGCGTACATGCTATCGGCGGTATTGTGGGTGCATTGTTAACAGGTGTATTTGTTAACCCAGCACTTGGCGGCGCAGGTGTAATCGATTACGTAGCAAACGGTGTTGCAGAGTATAACTTTGCCGCACAAATGACTGCGCAATTGTGGGCGGTTGGTACTGCAATCGTGGTTTCAGGTGTGGTTGCATTCATCGCACTTAAAATTATTGATTTGGTAATCGGTCTACGTGTATCAGAAGAATCAGAGCGTGAAGGCTTAGATACAACTGAACATGGTGAGCGCGCTTATCATTCATAATATTGGGCCAAATAAAGCGTTAAGTTAGTCAATACTTAAGACTTATTTTTGAGTAAAAAAACGGACACCTAGGTGTCCGTTTTTTGTTTGTGCTTTTCATCATATGTTTAGTGTCAATTTTGATTCTTTAAAATAATGCTTGACAGACATAACTAAATAACTAATTATATAGTTATGAAACAAGTATTGACTATTCCACCTGCTTGGCAAAACATGGCAGAGCTATTTATCGCCTTAGGCGATTCGCATCGGCAGCGCATTCTGCTTGCATTTGAGGCAAATGAGCGGCTAAGCACTTTGCAAATCATCGCAGCTTCTACCTTAAGCCGCACGGCAGTCACCCATCATTTAAAAATACTGCAAAGTAGCGGCGCCCTACAATCTGAAAAAGTCGGTAAAGAAGTGTTTTTTTGGATTGATAAAGCGTTTATCACCGATGCATTAAAATTGGTATTGGCTTATATTAGTACCGAAACTTAAAATAAAAAAACAAATAAGGGGAAAACAATGCTGGCTAAATTTTTACGATTAATCTGCAAAATTCTGTTTCGCGTCAAAGTACGTGGTTTAGAAAACGTACCCAAAGAAAATGGCTCTAAAGAAAATATATCAAAAACCAACGGCCTGTTAATTGTAGCCAATCATGAATCGTTTTTAGATGGTTTTTTACTGGGTTTGTATTTGCCAGTAACAGCCACTTTTGTAGTGCACACCACCGTATTAAAAAGTTGGTGGTTTAGGCAGTTTTTACGCTTAACGCCTTATTTGGCAGTTGATCCTACATCGCCGTTAGCCATGAAAAAAGTCATCAAATTGCTTGAGGCAGGCCAAAATGTGGTGATTTTTCCAGAGGGTCGTATCACTTTAACTGGGGCTTTAATGAAAGTGTATGACGGCCCTGGTTTTGTAGCCGCCAAAACTGGTGCGACTATTTTGCCTGTTCGCGTAGATGGCGCAGCCGAGTCTTATTTCGGACGACTATCTAACGAGCATCCACGCAAAATTCTGCCTAAAGTTACTTTAACAATTCAGCCTGTCACCCATATTGATATTCCCCAAAACGCACATGCACCATTATCTGCAAAACAGCGCCGCCGCATAGCGGGTGAAGGCATGCGTAGTGTCATGCAACATATGCTTTTTCAAACGCAAAAAAGCCGTACTCTATTTGAGGCCTTTTTAGATGCTGTTGATAAATTTGATGGCAGTTATAAGCTAATTGAAGATCTGAATGAAGTAGAAGAAACCTATCAAGCTTTGCTTAAAAAAAGCTTGGCACTTGGACGTTTGGCTACCAAAATCAGCGCGCCAGCTGAGGCCGTTGGCGTATTAATGCCAAACGTGACCAATACATTGGCGCTTATTTTAGGCATGAGTGCATTTAACCGTATACCAGCTATGCTCAATTACACATCAGGCACGGCGGGTATGCAAAACGCCTGTATTGCCGCCAATGTAAAAACGGTGATTACATCGCGTAAATTTATAGAAACCGCCAAGTTAGAGAATGAAATCAGCCATTTAGATAATCTAAATATTATTTATTTAGAAGATTTACGCGCGCAATTTAACGTGTTGGATCGTGCATGGTTAATGGGTTATGCCTTGCATTATCCGCGCGTAGCTATGGAAGTAAGTGAACCCAGCAAGCCTGCTGTGGTGCTTTTTACTTCAGGCTCTGAGGGCAAACCAAAAGGTGTCGTTCATTCGCACCAAAGCATACTGGCTAATGTAGCGCAGATTATGGCGATAATCGACTTTAATCCGACCGATAAATTTATGATGGCGCTGCCGATATTTCATGCATTTGGCTTTACTGGCTCGTTACTGCCATTATTTAACGGTATTAAAATCCTACTTTTTCCGTCCCCATTGCAATATAAAGTGATTCCAGAAGTGATTTACGACCGTGGTTGCACGGTGCTGTTTTCAACCAGTACCTTTTTGGGCAATTACGCCAAGTTTGCCCATCCGTACGATTTTTACAAACTGCGCCTAGTGATTGCAGGCGCTGAAAAATTAAATGATGAAGTACGCAAAACTTATGCTGAAAAATTTGGCATCCGCATTTTAGAAGGCTATGGCACAACAGAGTGTGCGCCTGTACTTTCTGCCAATACGCCTATGGCTAATTTGAATGGCACGGTAGGCCAATTTGTACCAGGATTAGAGCATAAATTAGAGTCAGTTCCAGGTATAGAAAATGGCGGCTTACTACATGTGCGGGGCGAAAATGTGATGATGGGTTACTACCTTTTTGATGCGCCTGGCGTGCTAAAGCCTACGGATGATGGCTGGTACAACACGGGTGATATTGTAGAGGTAGACGCACAAGGCTTTATTCATATCAAAGGTCGTGTGAAACGTTTTGCCAAAATAGCGGGTGAAATGGTTTCATTAGAAGTGGTCGAAAAAATCGCCAATACTGCTGCGCCAGAATACCAACATGCGGCTAGCTCACAAACTGATGTGCAACGTGGCGAAACCATTGTTTTATTCACTACAGACCCAGCCTTAAAACGTGAAGATTTACAAATGGTGGCTAAAAACCTGAAACAGCCGGAAATCGCCATTGCGCGCAAAATCGTACGCATTGATGAATTGCCATTGCTGGGCACAGGCAAGACCGACTATGTGACATTAAAACAAATGGCAGAAGCGGCATAATGAATCGCCGCCAGTTTTTGAGTGGGCTTGGCCTGTTAGGTTTATCGGGCATTGGTTATGCTGGATTAAAATTCTGGCCCGAAAACGGGTTAAGTAATCCCTGCTTAACCAAGCTGCCAGACGAGATTAAGCAACATCCGCTTATGCAAGAAATTTGGCACGGCATTAGGCCAGAGCAAGTGTGGGACACGCATGTACACTTAGTTGGCACAGGTGATAGTGATAGCGGCATTTGGTCTAGCCCCAACATGGATAGCTACTGGCACCCCATATTAAAAGTGCAAAAAAACTTTTATATGAATGGCAGTTGCGCCGTGGATGGCGATATTGATAACAGCACCGTGCAACGCATGCTGGCAAAATTAGAGGATATGCCTGTTGGTTTTAAGCTGATGCTGTTTGCATTTGACTGGTTTCATGATGAAAATGGCCAGCCCATAAAAGACCACTCTATTTTTCATGTTCCCAATGCATATGCAGCAGCGCTAGCTAGACAAAACGCCGATAGGTTTGAATGGGTGTGCAGTATTCATCCGTATCGTGCAGATGCTATTGATGCATTAGACCTTGCCCATGCACAAGGCGCAAGAGCGGTTAAATGGTTGCCATCTGGCATGGGCATAGACCCAGCGAACTCTAAATGTGACCTTTTTTATCGTAAATTGCAAAGCTTAAACATGCCTATTATTAGCCATACCGGTGCAGAAAGTGCGGTGCAAGGTGGCAATCAGGCACATGGCAACCCACTCCGCATGCGCCGTGCACTAGATGCTGGTGTGCGTGTTGTGCTGGCGCATTGTGCTAGCGATGGATTTGATGAAGATTTAGATCACAACAATAAACGCATTAAAAGTTTTGATTTGTTTGCTCGGCTAATGGATACGCCAGATTATCAACAATTGGTATTTGGTGAAATTTCTGCATTAACTTTAATTAATCATGCTTGGGCAATTAAGCCCATATTACAGCGCGCCGATTGGCATCATCGGCTATTAAACGGCTCCGATTACCCGCTTCCTGGCATATTGCCGCTTATCAACACGCAATCTTTGGCAAAACAGGGCTTACTTAATATGGAATATGTGCCATTTTTACAGACTTTAAAAAACCATAACGCTTTATTGTTTGATTTTGCCGTTAAGCGACTTCTTGCACTTGATGGTACCAAGTTTGCCAACAGTATATTTGAAACCAAATCTTTTTTTAAAATATAACAATAAATACAAGAAAAAGGGAGTAAAAAATGGAATGGCTTCTATTAGGTTTATTAGGTGTAGTAATTTGCATAGGCGGTTTTGTTGGATTTATTGGCTTATTCAACAAAGGTGATGCGCAGCAACAGTTGCAAAATATAGAGCATGAATTAACGCAACTTAAAAAACGCTTGTATGCATTAGAAGCAAAACAACTGTCTACTCAGCAAAATCTCGCTCAAAAAGCTACGCCCACCATTTCTCAAACCACGCTATATCAGCCAGACAATACAGCATCTGCGCCACAAGAAAAACCCAACGATTTAGCGCAAACCACCACGCAAAATAACGAAATAAAAGCTGCCGCTATCCCAGTTAATATAGAAGCAAGCTCGGCTCAGTCAATTAACTTAACTGCATCCAACGCACGAAATGACAGCAAAACCATTACGCCCGAAAGTCTTAATATCATTGAACAAGTGTTTGCCTTAGCCAAAAACTGGCTGTTTGGTGGCAACACCATGGTGCGCGCGGGTGTCGTTATTTTATTTATCGGCATTAGTTTTCTACTCAAAATGGTGGTTGATAACGGCATCATTCCGATTCAATTACGCCTTGCTGCCATTGCTGTTGGTGGGTTGGCTTTGTTGGCAATAGGTTGGCGTTTGCGTGAAAAACGCACGCAATATGCATGGGCGCTGCAAGGTGGCGGTGTTGGCGTACTGTACTTAACCATTTTTTCGGCACTAAAACTATATGGGCTGATACCAGCAGGTACAGCTTTCACATTGCTTGCCGCAGTCGCTTTTTTATCGGCATTAATTGCAATAAAACAGTCTGCCATGCCACTGGCTATATTAGGTTTCACAGGTGGTTTTTTGGCACCAATTCTGACGTCAACTGGCGATGGTAGTCATGTTGGCTTGTTCAGCTACTATTTAGTGCTAAACGTAGCGATTGCTTTTATCGCTTTTTATAAAAGTTGGCGCCCGCTTAATATTCTGGGTTGGGGGTTTACCTTTATTGTGGGCTCACTGTGGGGCGCAAAAAACTATACGCCAACCTATTTTGCTAGCACAGAGCCATTTCTCATTATTTTCTTCTTATTGTTTACGCTAATCGCGGTGCTATTTGCACATCGACAAGCCACCAAAGCCAGCGATTACATCGATGCAACATTGGTGTTTGGTACACCGCTAGTAAGCTTTAGTTTGCAATACGCGCTACTTAAAAATACACCTTATGGCATGGCTTACAGCTCGCTAATAGTCGGTGTGTTTTATATTGCGCTAGCTTGGTGGCTGCTTACACGCAAGCGTGAAACGTTGCAATTTTTAGGCGAATGCTTTTTAGCATTAGGCATTGGTTTTGCGACACTCACCATACCATTATCGTTAGATGGACGCTGGACATCTGCCGCTTGGGCAGTTGAAGGCGTAGGCTTATTATGGGTTGGATTAAAACAACAACGCTTATTCCCCACGCTATCTGGCTTGGCCTTGCAATTACTAGGTGCAGGGGCATTTGTAGTTGGCTGGGGATTAACAGGATTAACGCCAACTGCGCATCAAAATATGTGTTTAGGTGTCGCCTTTATTGCGCTATCGGGATGGGCATGCGGCGCTTTATTAAACTATTATCAGAACAGTAAATTTGCATTTATAGCGCCGTTATTAGCTGTTTGGGGTTGGCTGTGGTGGGTAGGTGCAGGCTTAACTGCAATTGATACTTTTTTACCACCCCTCTTTTTTGCGCATGCAGCATTAGCTTTTGTGGCTATTACCAGCGTGTTATTACCGTTGGTTTCAAGCAAACTTAAATGGCCAGCTTTAGCAAACTTATCCTGCCTGCTACTTCCAGTAATGGCATTTGTGTTGGCGATTGATTTCTTAAGTACCCACCCATTTGCGCATATGGGCTTTTACAGTTGGTTAATCACTTTTGTGGCTTATATTTGGCTACTAACCCGTGATGTGATGCCTGGGCATGCAATATTTCGCGGCGCTTTATTATGGATAACCGCAATTATTGGCGGTATCGAATGGCAACATTATCTGTCAACTATCATCACATCTGGCGTTTGGCTGGCTATTGGCTGGGCAGTTGTGCCGCTTATCATCACGGCTGGCATTATGCATTGGCAAAAAACCAATCAAAATACCGCAATAAATCGCGCCTGGGTTTGGGTGGGTATTGCACCTATCATGGTATTTTTATGCGCATGGTTTATGTTCATGTCGTTAGATTCTAGCGGCAGTCCAGCACCATTGCCCTATCTTCCAATACTCAATCCACTTGATATTACACTTGGTGCAATTCTGTTGAGTCTATTGATTTGGACGCGCAATTTCAAACAACATTTTCTTGCACTAGAAAAAACCATCTACATCATTGCAGGCTTAATGGCCTTTACTCTGATTAACGGTATGTGGCTACGAACCCTGCACCATTGGGCTGGCACGCCATTTCAATGGACAGCTATTTTTAGCAATGCCACCGTACAAATGGCATTTACCTTTTTATGGAGTTTGAGTGCATTTGTACTGATGTTGCTTGCCCATAAACAATCTAGACGCATGCTGTGGATGGTGGGTGCTGCACTGATGGGATTGGTAGTACTAAAACTATTCTTTTTCGACCTCGCACAACAAGGCTCTGTTGCACGTATTGCTTCGTTTATAGGCGCTGGTGTCCTGTTACTTATCATGGGCTATTTTGCGCCTTTGCCCCCGATTAAACAGACAGAGTAAATCACTTCAAACTTAACAATAAATCTATTCATAATCCAGAAAGCTTTTATGAGCACCCAATTCCAGTTATTAAGTGAACAACGTTTTCGCCCGTTTTTTTTCACGCAATTTTTGGGGGCATTTAACGATAATGTGTTTAAAACTGCATTAATCACCTTAGTTGCATTTCATGCCGCCAGCCTCACCACCATAGATGGCAGCACCCTTGCCACACTATTACCTGGGCTATTTATTCTGCCTTTCTTTTTATTCTCTGCTACGGCAGGGCAAATTGCCGATAAGTTTGAAAAGTCGCGCATTATTCGTTTTGTAAAACTGTTTGAAATTGGCATTATGGCTTTTGCCAGTGCAGGTTTTTATATGCGCAACATTTGGTTGCTGGCAGCTGCATTATTTATGATGGGCATGCATTCCACTTTATTTGGGCCAGTTAAGTATTCTTACCTGCCCCAGCATTTAAAAGAAAACGAGCTTATTGGCGGCAACGGCATGGTAGAAATGGGCAGTTTTGTCGCGATTTTATTGGGCCAAGTACTGGGTGCATGGCTAGCTACAGTCACACATCATGAAACCTTTACCAGCACTGCTATTTTAGCGATTGCTATCATGGGCTATTGGACTAGTCGCGGTGTGCCCAACTCACCCGCCGCAGACCCCAACTTACGAATTAACTGGAATCCAGTCACCGAAACCATTAAAAACGTTAAATTGATTTGGCCAAAACAGCCGCTTTGGTTAGCGATTGTTGCTATTTCATGGTTCTGGTTTTATGGTGCAACTTTGCTGGCGCAATTTCCAAACTTTGCTAAAAACGTACTGCATGGCGATGAAAGCGTATTTATTTTATTGCTGAGCGTATTTTCTATCGGCATTGGGCTGGGTTCTCTGTTGTGCGAAAAGCTATCCAAAGGGCGGGTAGAACTAGGCCTTGTGATGTTTGGTGCCATTGGCTTAACTATTTTTGGTGTCGATTTATATTGCTCTAGCACCAGCATTCATCAAGTTGCTGATGGCGTTGTATTAAATTACCAATACTTTTTTTTGAATCATTGGCGTTTGCTGGCTGATATCGCATTAATTGGCTTGTTTGGTGGTTTTTATATTGTGCCGCTGTATGTGCTTATTCAAACCCGTAGCGAAAAACAATACCAATCACGCGTGATTGCTGCCAACAACATCATGAACGCATTATTCATGGTGGTTTCTGCTGGGTTCTCAATTCTAATTTCCAATCATGGCTACTCAATACCACAATTATTTTTAGCCACGGCAATGTTGAATGTGATTGTGAGCATTTATCTATGTATACGCCAACCAGAATATTTCATTACATTTTTAGCTTGGGTAAAACGTTAAGTAAGCATGGTCGTAATAAGGCACAACCTAAGGCCGTCACTCACCTTACCAAGCCAATTACAGCTTCTTTTTTTGGCAGCTTGATGCTTATTTAGGTACATTACGCAAACAATAAGAAAGAATACTCATGACACCATTTAGCCATGTCTATATCACCGATACCGCCAGTTTTATGCCTGGTGAGGCGGTTAACAATCAAAAAATGGATGCCTACATTGGATCGATCAATCGCATGTCAGGCCGCATCAAAACACGCATCTTGGCAGAAAATGGCATCCAGCTCCGGCATTACGCAATCGATGAAAATGGCGAATCTTTGCATTCAGTGACATCGATGGGTGCCAAAGTAGTGGCTGCCTTAACTGAAAAAATACCTTTGCAATTTTTATCAGCCGCAACCACTGGCGGCGATTGCGCAGCGCCCGGTTTAGCCAACTTGATTCAAGGCGAGCTAACCTTGCCACCTTTAGAAACCTTGTCAGTATCAGGCATTTGTGCAGCCTCTATTGGCGCGCTGAATGCGGCTGCATCTGCGGTGCAATCTGGCTCCGCCAATGCCGCTGTTGCGGTTGCCAGCGAATTTCCATCCCGCTTATTTAAAGCTTCACGTTTTGCAAATCGCAACACCGATATTGATTTTGATGCGCATTTTTTACGCTGGATGCTATCAGACGGCGCAGGCGGCGCGATATTAAAGAATCAGCCATCAGCACAAGGCTTATCACTCAAAGTAAAGTGGATACACCAGCAATCATTCTCTGGCGATATGCCTACCTGCATGCAAGTAGGCCAATCCATCGGCAACACTTTACCGGGCTATTTGGATTACCCCACTTTGGCTGAGGCCGAACAAGCAGGCGCGTTTGATTTACGCCAAAACATTAGAACCTTGCCCAATTTGTTTGATATGGGATTGCACGAATACGCCAATTTGGTCAAAGCGGGACATTTAAATCCCAAAGATATTGATTGGTTTTTATGCCATTACTCATCTGAGCGTTTCAGGCCGATGATGGCAGAATTGATGCAGGAAGCAGGCATCGCCATATCCACCGAAAAATGGTTTTCTAACCTGTCTAGCAAAGGTAATACTGGCTCTGCATCCATTTTTGTTATGCTGGATGAATTTTTTAAAAGCAAAAAATCATCATTAAAAGTAGGCCAGCAGATTTTTGGTTTTGTACCGGAATCAGGGCGTTTTAGTGTTGCCTACTTTTTGCTGGAAGTAGTAGATGGCAACGTTTCCCCTGCGCAAATCCCTGACTCTCCGCCAGTTGCAACAGCAGACTTTGCGCCCGATTTCGCACACGACTTAGCACCTGCGCCCATGTCTGCAGAAGGTCAAAAGGGTGACGTGGCGGACACACTAAAAGGCTTGATGGCAGTATGGCATGGGTATCGCTCTGAAGTGTTTCGCACCGATATCGCCAGCGCGATTATGCACGGCCATATTCAAATCGATGATTATTTAAACTGGATGGAATGCTGGATTCCGCAAGTGCGTGAAGGCAGCCTTTGGATGCGCCGTGCCGTATCCAGCATGAGCCCGCAATATCAACAATTAGCACAATTGGTACAAACGCATGCGGGAGAAGAGCAACTAGATTGGCAAGTGCTCTACCAAGACTATGTGCAAGCCGGTGGCAAGCTGGATGCAAGCCACCTGATGCGCAACCCGGGCGGCGAAGCACTGAACGCTTTTATGCACAGCTATGCCGCACGCCAGAACCCTATTGGCCTACTGGGTGGCATTTACATCATTGAGGGCACTGGGCAACGCATTGTGCCGACCTTGCTACCCAAATTGAAGCAGCATTTAAGCGTACCGTCGTCTGTTTTAAAATTTATTGAGTATCATGGCGAAAACGATCAAGCGCATATGATGCGCTGGCTGGATGCCGTTAAAATGGTGGTGAAAATTGACGCCAATGCTGCCGCCGAAATTGTTAGAGTGGCCGAAACCGTTGCCGCGCTATACTTACAACAATGGAAATTCGTACCAATTAAGCGCTAATCTCATGACAAAAAAAATATCTCGCTTCGGTTATGCCTTCTTATTCTGGATATGCACTTTTGCATGCTCTTCTGCCTTTTCTTTTGCAAATGCCGCAGACCAAGCAAGCGCCTTTATTGCAGCACAAATCGCATCGCATCCCGATAAAACAGGTGTTTATGTACTAGATAAAGGTGAAGATGCCTTAATTGCGCGCGCCTGGCTGGCCGATTACGCCAAGCAAACCATTGAGGTGCAATACTTTATTTGGAGCGATGACAATATCGGTACTCTTGCCTCTGAAGCCCTTTTGCGCGCGGCAGATAGAGGCGTCAAGGTACGTGTTATTGTTGACGATCTGCTGATAAAAGCACCCGACCAAACACTGCTGGCATTGGCGCTGCACCCAAACATCGAGATCAAAATCTATAATCCGCAGCACTCGGTCGGCGTGCCTTTTCATAAAAGATTACTCAATGTCGTCACGGATTTTCATGGCGTTAATCAGCGTATGCATGACAAAACTTTTATTGTAGATGGCGAGATCGCTATTACGGGTGGTCGCAATATGGCAACAGAATATTTTGATTACAACCACAGCTACAATTTTCGCGATAGAGATGTGCTGCTTCTGGGGAAAGATGTAGCACTTGTTGAATCTAGTTTTAATCGCTTTTGGAAAAGCCCTTTAAGCGCCAAAGTAGAAGAGCTGTATGACGGCATTGGGATCTTTCAAAAAAATGTGCAAGTGGAAGATTCCCAAGTCAAACAAATCTACCAGTCGCTACACGATTACGCACAATCAAAAGCCAATTTTTCTGTATATTTGCGTGGCTTAATTAGCAATATTCCCAACGCATTTAATGCTATATCTAAGCAGATTATTTGGACAGACATTAGTGTCATCAGCGACCTGCCAGGCAAAAACACAGCGGCAGGGCTAGACGGTGGTGGAAAATCTACATTGGCACTGGTTAAATTGGTTAACGATGCGCAAAAACAAATCATTATCCAATCGCCTTATTTAGTGATGTCTGATAAGGCAATCTCGCTATTTCAGTCGGCCATTAGTCGCGGTGTAAAAGTGCAGATTAATACCAACTCGCTGGCTGCCACGGATAATATTCAGGCCTTCAGTGGCTATCGCAATCAACGTGACCTGCTACTTAAAATGGGTATCAGCATTTACGAATACAAACCCAATCCTAGCATCAAAAAGCACTTGATTGCCGCTTCAGTGCTGGCAGAAAAGCGTTCAGCCAAATTTGCGACTCATGCCAAAACCATGGTGATTGATTCGGAAACCGTATTTATTGGTACGTTTAATTTTGACCCAAGATCTGAAAACTTGAATACCGAAATAGGTGTTGTGATACATAATCCTGACTTGGCAAAAACGGTAGAGAGGGCCATTAAAACTGATATGCTGCCCGAAAACAGCTGGAATACAGCTACCGATAATCCAGATCAATATGTCAGCCTTGCCAAGCGCAGCAAAGTACGCTTTTTGCAGATGCTGCCGATTAAAGCTTTACTATAATTTTATTAAGATACTGAATAGCCTATGGAAAATCACCATCACAAAAAAGTAACTTTGCCACGACCAGCGCCATTTTTAGAAGCGGCGCATAACCCAGAAAACCCAGACCCTTGGCAAAGTTTGTGGTTAGATCATTCCATCACAATCAATGAAGGCGTCAAGCAAGCCTGGTTGCGCGATTCCAATACTTGGTCACGCCAATTTTTACTGCCTTTTGTGCGGCCACTGGCAAGGCTAACTATTGTCTTGCTACAACTCATCAAAACCATTATCCCGAATCGATTTTGCTCATCACGCCTGCTGCACAAATTGCTTGCCAAGGCTTTATCGATTTTTGCTACGCCTGAAGCCAACTGGCTGATATTGCGCCATTTTTGGATAGGCTCTGAAAATCTGGCTTTTTTGAATGCCAATATTAAAGGCGGCGGTGTCGCCATGCATCCGTTAAACCCGCATGATTTACCCGATTTAAAAGACAATTTATTTATACAGCACGACCTGAATTTATTTAACTTTATTACGCGGCTCAATTTATCTTTGCGCGCCAATAAGCTCAGTGATATTCAAGCCAACGAGCAGCTGGATTTTTCCATGATTTCGCATGATGGCAATTTTGACATCGCGCCGCAAAATAATGGCTGGTTCAATGTGTTAGATTTGCAAACCTGTATCGATATTTTTACGCCTATCTACCAGTTATTTTTAACCGATAAAGATTTTTGGCGTTCTGTGCATTCACTGCAATTTGATGAAACCATCGGCATTTATGCAGCCAAGATTTTAAACAAGCCAGAAGGCTTAATTCTAGTCAATAACAAGCACCCTATGGTTGTGCCTACCACCTGGTCTGCAGGTTATCGTTTGGTGCTACATGGCTTATCAGCCGAAATGCTGCATGCTCTGTTGGTGAAGGCTAAACAACAAAACCAGCTAAATCCTGCTAGTTAAACACGTTAACTAAGCACGTTAAGCGATATAATCATGGCTTTTTATCGCTTGCTGATTTGCACTTATAACTATGCATACTCTTGATATTTTTGCTGCTTTTAGACGCACTATTTGGCGACTAGCTAATAAACTAGGCCCTTTCGCACCACTTGTCAGCATGCTTTTGTTGGGACTGGTCATCCTATCTTTATCACGCCTAGGCTTGGTATTATGGAAATTCGAACGGGTTACGGCAACTGGCAAGCTAGCCGAAATCCTTTTGCAGGGCATTCGTGTCGATATTATTCAGCTATGCCTATTAGCCTTAATACCCCTCTTGCTAGCACCGCTTTTAGCCATCAAGCCATTATTCAAGGTTTGGCAAAAATTCACCTATGCTTGGGTGATATTCGCGATTATCCTATTGGTGTTTTTAGAGGCGGCAACGCCTGGATTCATTGCAGAATACGACGTGCGGCCTAATCGTCTTTTTGTGGAATATCTTAAATACCCCAACGAAGTGGTCAGCATGTTGTGGGGCGGTTTTAAAATCCATGTGTTTGCCAGCATTGGTTTTGTGATTTTGGCTATCTGGGCGATGCGCCGTTTTATGCAGCCTTGGTTGCAAGCAAAACCGAGTTGGTCTAACAAAAAAATATGGCTGGTTTGGCCATTCATCTTTTTGTTAGCGGCTTTTGCGATACGTTCGACTTTAGGCCATCGCCCAGCCAACCCAGCCTTATTTGCCATTACCCAAGATAGCATGGTGAATAGCCTGGTATTGAATTCTGGCTATTCTGTGATCTATGCCATTTACGATTTACAGCACGAAAGCAAATCCAGCCAGATTTACGGCAAAATGGATAGAGCCGAAATTTTCAAACTGACAGGCGCAACTGACAGCGAAATCCCGACCTTAAAAACCTTAATGCCTTCTGCCAAACGTGATAAACCGCTAAATCTGGTGATTATTTTGCAAGAGAGTTTGGGTGCAGGTTTTGTAGAGTCACTTGGTGGAAAACCAGTAACGCCTAATCTGGAAAAACTTAAAAGTGAAGGCATATGGTTTGAACAACTATACGCCACAGGCACACGCTCTGTGCGCGGCATTGAGGCGGTTACGGCGGGCTTTCAACCAACACCTGCTGAAAGTACGGTTAAATTATCGCTCAGCCAGAAAAACTTCTTTACGCTGGCTAGCCTGCTCACCAAACAAGGCTATAACGCGGAGTTTATCTATGGTGGCGAATCGCATTTTGATAATATGCGCAGTTTTTTCTTGGGCAACGGTTTTAACCAGATCACCGATCAAAAAGATTACAAAAACCCTGTATTTATGGGCAGCTGGGGTGCATCGGATGAAGACTTGCTCAATAAAACGCACGAGCAATTATTGGCGCATCATGCCAGCGGAAAGCCATTTTTTACCTTGGCATTTTCTTCAAGCAATCATGCGCCATTTGAATTCCCGGATGGGCGGATTGAGCTGTATGAGCAACCCAAAGCGACCGATAATAACGCGGTCAAGTACGCCGACTATGCGATTGGGCAGTTTTTTGAAAAAGCCAAAAAAAGCCCTTACTGGAAAGATACGCTATTCCTCATCGTGGCTGACCATGACATCCGTGTGCGCGGCAATACGCTGGTGCCGATTGAGCATTTTCATATCCCTGGCCTGATTCTAGGCGCGGATATCAAGCCGCAAATCGTTAAAAGTATCGCCAGCCAAATCGACTTACCCGTAACGGTTTTATCCTTAATGGGCATCAACGGCCAGCACCCGATGACAGGGCGTGATATATCTAAAGAACCTGCCGATTACCTAGGCCGTGCCATGATGCAATATAACTACAACTTTGCATGGATGCAGCAAACGGCGGATGGTAATAACGTAGTAGTGCTGCGTGAAGGTAAAGTGCCAGCGCATGGCGTATACGATGCACAGGCCAAGCAATTGAATGAAACTGCGCCGCCATCCAACGCCAAGGAAATTGAGCAGCGCGCACTAGCTAATTCACTGCTGCCTGCCTTGCTGTATAGCGAACAACGCTACCACCTGCCAAAATGAGCTTGATTTAAATGAGCGCGCACCAAACTTCCATGCTCACCAAGCAGGTTATTCGCGATGGCCTTGACTATATCCTCAAGGGTGGCTTGCGCATTAAAAATGGGCATTTACCGACTAGCCAGCACTCAATACCCAGCAATTTTATTGGTGTCTGTGTCGCTTCAAATGCCAACCCTGCGACGGATGATTACGTCATTCTGCAACTGCAAAAATTGGGTATTCAGCGTGTACGTCTAGACTTTACTTATGGCGATTTAAATAGCTTTAATGCGCGATTTTTACGCCGATTGATTGCAGAAAACCTTGAAACCACCCTGCATATCTTACAGCCGTTTTCTGCCGCCAAAAACATGCAAAGCAAAGCGGAACAAACAATCTGGCAACAATTTTTGCAAGAAGTGTTAAGCGCGTTTGGCAACCATATTCAGGCGATAGAAATCGGTAATACATTGAATCGAAAGCGTTGGGCAGGCTATACACTGGATGGTTTTCTAAATGCTTGGGCGATTGCGCACACTGAAATCAAAGCGCGCGGCATCACATTGATTGGCCCAAATATTCAAGATTTTGAGCCTTTATATAATATTAGCCTGCTTAAAACGCTCAAAGACCTGCACCAATCGCCAGATATTCATAGCGATAATTTGTTTGCAGAGCGCATAACAGAGCCAGAGCGTTTTGATCACCGCATCTTTAAATACCATTGGGCGCGCATCTTTAAATATAACCTGATTAAAAAAACGCGTATATTGCAAAAAATCGGCCATGATTTTGGTGTCAATCGCACTGTGTCATCAGTTGCGTTTTGGGCGATTTACCGCATACAGCGCCTGTTGCCCGATGGCTTACAAAAACAGGCTGATTATGCAGCGCGCTACTTTTTGTTGCTTGCCGCCTCTGGCAGTTTAACGCATGCCAATTGGGGAGCGCTTATTTGCCAGCGTGAAGGCTTGATTAGCGACGGTTTAACCGAGGCAGATTACCCCGATTTAGAGCGCGTTGCACATTACAAAAATGCAGATGGCGATTTGGATCACTATCAATATCATCCTAGCTTTAATGCCCTTAAAACCGTGGCAAATTTAATTGAGGGCGCGCAGTATATTGGTCCAATTGCCACAGCCAAAGGCTTGGAAATTCATCATTTTGAAAAAAATGGCCAGCATTTTCATGCTGCATGGTCAATCAACGGCAAAGCCGCACTTTTAAATACTGTATATACAGAAAATACTTTGCACGAAGCGAAAATACTAAACCGTGACGGTGAAATGCTTATGCAAATACCCGACTTAATTACAGAGTCACCTATTTATTTGCGCTGGGATAACCCTGCACTAACAACGCCAAACCCAGCATTAGCTAAAGATATGGCGATTCATGCACATGTAAAAAATCTGCAATACTTTGAATTTAAAGCAGGAAATTGGCAGGGTTTGGTATTGGCCAGCGATGAGGCTGATGCAGAATTATTGATGCAAAAGCTGCACCCTGATACCTTGCAAGCCCCTAATAAAGATGGTGCATTACGTCATGCGCGCAATGCTATTTGGGCGATAGCCGACCCTAGAAACTCTGCTCAACAGTTAACTGTTAAACAGCCCATGAAAATGTACCCGCATAAAGCGTTTTTAGATCGCTTTAAGCCCAGCAAAGCTAAGCGCAGCTGGAATGGGGCAATGGAATTGATGCGACGCGGTGTGGGTACCGCGCAACCTGTGGCCTATTTTGAAAAAATGGGTGACACCACATTGAAGCAGAATTTTTATATTTGTGAATTTGTTAAAGCAGACGCCAATGTCGGGCAAATATTTTCAGCTTACAGCAGGGACGAGCACGATTATTTGGGTTTAAACCCTGAATCAGTCTATACGCAGCTGGCGCAATATTGCCATACCATGCATAGCCGCGGCGTGCATTTTAGGGATTTATCTGGCGGTAATATTTTGGTGAATATTAATGCAAATAAACAGTTAACTTTTTCGCTGATTGATACCGCGCGTATTCACGCCTACAACCACGGAATCGCTTTTAACCTGCGTATTGCCGATTTAACACGTGTATGCCACAAGCTGAACTGGACAGGTCGTGAGCGCTTTATGCAGATTTACCTAGGGCTTTCTGGTAAGCAGTTTACTTGGCAAAATCGCTTACAGTTTCAGTTATATGATTTTAAAGTATCGCTTAAACGCACTATTGGTCGCAAAGGCATTAAGCGTTTATTACAGCGGATAAAAGGAAATACTTAACCATTTAATCTAATGAAAATCATGAGCGTCTTTTAAGTGCTTTAGATAGTGGCTTATTTTGTTTCAGGCGTAGTATTCAACTTACGTTATGCAGTTGTGAAAACAAAGCAAACGAATTCTAACCTAAGGAGATTACTATGTGGACAACACCAGCTGCTACTGAAATGCGTTTCGGTTTCGAAGTGACAATGTACGTAATGAACAAGTAATCTTTTGTTCATGGTATAAAAAAAGGGTGCTTTAAGTGCCCTTTTTTGTTACCTGCTAATTAGTTGTCCACTCGCTTAGTTAAGGTCAACCAAACTATTATTTAGGAAGCAGGTAGCTTTTAGGCAATAATACCCAAACTTTACCTTGTTGTTTCATAGCACCAGCTTGTTTACCTGCAGCATCTCCTGCGCCCCAAAAGAAATCTGCACGCACACCGCCTTTAATGGCACCGCCTGTATCTTGTGCCACCATCAATCGTTTTAACGGCTTTGCGCTATTGGGTTGGGTTGTCGATAAAAACAATGGCGCACCTAATGGAATATATTTAGGGTCAATCGCCACACTCCGTTCTGCCGTAATAGGTACGCCAAGCGCACCTAACGGGCCTGGTAAGTCGGCTGGTAACTCCCTAAAAAAAACATAGCTGGGATTACTATTCAATAAATCGCGTAATTTATCTAAATTATTACGCGCCCAATTTTTAATGCCTTGCATCGATGCTTGGTCTGCGGTCAGCTCATTACGCTCAATCAGTAAACGCCCAATTGAGTTGTATGCATGACCATTTTGATCGGCATAACCCACATGCACTTGCTGACCATTATCTAAATTAACCAAACCTGAGCCCTGAATTTGCAAGAAAAATACATCGATAATATCGTTAATCCAGACGATTTCACTGCCTGCTAAGGGTGACGGATTGGTTTCAATTTCCGCGCGTGTCATATACGGAATTAGCTTTTTTGCACCTTGTTTGGTATCAATTAGCTTGCCGCGAATACGCTTAAATTTAAGCTCTGGGTAAACATCTGCCAGCTCTACCGTGACCAAGTCATTGGGCTGTTTATATAATGGGTGCGAATATTGAGATGACTGTTTACGACTACCTTGAAGCAAGGGTTCGTAATAGCCTGTTATCAATCCTGTATTGCTGCCATCTAAATTAGTTGCGCTATATACATCGAATTGCGTTGTTAAATAGGCAATAATGGCTGCATTATTGGGCTTATTGAGTGCTTTAGCTGCATTACATGTAGCTTGCCACTGCGGTTTGTTTTTTACAGATTGATTAATTAAGGTACTGCAACTTTGCAGCCACGCACCCCAAGCCGCACTTAAATCATCTTCCATTAAGCCATCAATTTCTTCCCATTTGGCTTGCTTAAGTAAGCTGTAATCTGGCACCGATTTAGTATCTTTTATCTCTACGGGCTTAGGTTCGGCTATTTGAATGGCTGGCGGCAATTGAATAGGCGGCTGGCTTTGCGCGCAGTCACAATTGGGTGGATTTGGCTTTGCTATAGTGGGTTTAGCGTTTTTCTTAGCACAAGAAACCGTTAATATGCCCAGCAAAATAATAATCAGTAAACGCTGCATCGCTTAATGCAAAACTCTTGGCTGCGCCAACACAAATGGCTCAATAACAGCTTCAAACGGCGTTCCATCAACCGCCACCATAAAATAACTACCGCGCATTTCACCTTCTTGCGTTGCTAGAATTGTGCCGCTGGTATATTCAAACTGTTGGCTGGGAGCTAACAACGGTTGCGCACCAACCACACCCAAGCCTTTTACTTCTTGCACATGATGATGGCTATCGGTAATCACCCAATGCCTACTAATTAATTGCGCTGCTATATTGCCGACATTGGTAATGGTTACTGTGTAGGCAAATGCAAATTTATTTTGTTCTGCATTAGATTGGTCTGGCAAGTAAGCAGTTTGCACAGAAACCGAGAACGCATATTGGGTTTGCGTCGCCATTAAGCAATCATTCCGCCGACTGGCGAACTTGGGCTGGCTGAATACAATTTTTTAGGCATTCTGCCGGCAAGAAACGATTCACGACCCGCCTCAATCGCTTTTTTCATGGCTCCCGCCATCATCACAGGGTCACGCGCCGCCGCAATAGCCGTATTCATCAATACGCCTGCACAACCAAGCTCCATTGCAATCGCTGCATCTGCTGCACTACCAACGCCAGCATCTACCAACACAGGGATTTTGGCGTTTTCAATAATAATCTGTAAATTCCAAGGGTTTAAAATTCCCATTCCAGAGCCAATCAGCGAAGCCAATGGCATTACCGCGCAGCAGCCAATGTCTTCCAATTGTTTAGCAATAATCGGGTCATCTGAGGTATAAACCATGACATCAAAACCATCTTTTACCAATATTTTAGCCGCCGCAATAGTTTCAATCACATTCGGGTATAAAGTTTTTGGGTCGCCCAACACTTCCAACTTAACCAATTTGTGGCCATCCAACAACTCACGCGCCAAGCGCAAAGTACGCACCGCGTCATCTGCAGAATAACAACCAGCCGTATTGGGTAAATAAGTGAATTCTTCTGGCGGCAAATATTCCAGCAACGATGGCTCGCCCGCGGTTTGGCCAATATTGGTACGGCGAATTGCTACCGTTACAATTTGTGCGCCGCTTGCATCAATAGCCGCGCGCGTTTCAGTAAAGTCTTTGTATTTACCTGTACCCACCAACAAACGTGAATGGTAGGATTTTCCTGCAATAATGAGTTGTTCTGACATATTTTTTGCTATCTATAATGAATTTGCTACAAATCTAAACTTAACTACTCAGTAATACTGAATACTAACCACCGCCTACAGCACCCACAATTTCCAGTTTATCGCCATCTTGTAAAAAAATATCTGCAAACTGGCTACGTGGCACAATTTCACCATTTCTTTCAATTGCCAAGCGCTTGCCTGACAAATTTAGCGCGACAACCAAAGATTCGACTGTTATTTCAGCAACATCGAAAACTTTAGCGTTTCCATTAATACTAATATTCATTATTTAACCAGTTTTAAGCGTTAAGTTTGTTTTTAGTTACCATGCATTCATATTGCATCAACATTTAAGATGAAATAGTAAAAAAGTTATTATTTCGTGTATTCCACAACAACTTAAGTGCGTTAGCTAACAAAGTGTCATGATTTTATTGATTTGTTTACTTAATACATGAATTTAGTGAATTTTTTTGATAAATTACATTCACATGCAACAGAAACAAAATTTCTGTTGTTTTAACTCCCAAAAGGATTTTTTAAGGAAATTATAATGCAAGCACTAAATGTAAAACCTGCCACAAAACCACAGCTACTGAACGAAATTTACGAACCAGCACTGAATCAAAAGTCTGATAAAGTAAAAGCCCAAGAAACTAATGTCTTAACTTTACAAAAACCTAAAAATATCAAACGGTTATTAGAAGCTTACAGCGATTGCGTCTAACGTTTTCGCAAGTTTTTATAATGAGCACTTAACGCTCAAAATACTTCAAATAGTGGGTCGCTTTTAATCGCAACCCACCAAATTGATTTTTATTACCAACTATTCGATTGCTGCTTATTCAATAGAAAGTTGTGGACGACCAGCCTCTGGCCAATCCAAGTGGTAGAACTGTCCACGTGGCTGATCTTTACGCTCATAAGTATGTGCGCCAAAGAAGTCACGTTGACCTTGCAATAGGTTAGCAGGCAAATCTGCACTACGGTAGCCATCATAATAAGCCAGCGCTGCCGCAAAACCTTGCGCTGGAATACCGTTGGTGACTGCCAAGGCAATCACTTTACGCCAACCTGCTTGGCCATCATTCATTGAATTAGTGAAATATGGATCTAACATCAAGTTTTTCAAACGTGAGTTCAATGCATAAGCATCGGTGATTTTTTGCAAGAAACGTGCGCGAATAATACAACCGCCGCGCCAGATTTGAGCGATTTCACCGAAATTCAATTTCCAGTTGTAAGCCACTTGCGCTTTATCCATCAATTGGAAGCCTTGAGCGTAAGCACAGATTTTTGAGCAATACAGCGCATTTTTAATCGCTTCGATAATCGCTGCTTTATCTGTTTCTTTCACTAACACTGGGCCTTTTAAGATTTTGCTGGCTTCAACACGCTCTTCTTTTAAGCTAGATAATGCACGCGCATAAACTGCTGCTGCAATCGCATTGGCTGGTGCACCCAATTCAAGCGCATTCGCTGCTGTCCATTGACCAGTACCTTTTTGGCCTGCAGTATCCAAGATTTGGTCTACCAAGAAACCTTTACCCATTGGGTCTTTTTGTTGCAGGATGTCGGCTGTAATTTCAATCAAGAAGCTAGATAGCTCGCCTTTGTTCCATTCCGCAAATACTTTGCCGATTTCATCTGCTGGCATGCCTAACAAGTTTTTCATTAACCAGTAAGCTTCGCAAATCAATTGCATGTCGATATATTCAATACCGTTGTGCACCATTTTCACATAGTGGCCAGCGCCGTCTGGGCCGATATATTCAGCGCATGAAAATCCGCCTACGATTGGTTTGCCAGGTGCGCCACCTTCTAATGGCTCGCCTGTCACTGCATCTACTTTAGCCGCGATATCGCGCCAAATTGGCTCCAAGCTTGCCCATGCTCTACGTGTGCCAGATGGCATTAATGATGGGCCGAAACGTGCGCCTGTTTCGCCGCCTGAAACGCCAGAACCGATGAATTCGATGCCTTTAGCGACCAATTCTTTTTCGCGGCGAATGGTGTCTGTCCATAATGAGTTGCCGCCATCAATGATGATGTCGCCTTGCTCTAAGAATGGTAATAGTGCGTTAATCGTTACATCGGTTGCGCTGCCTGCTTTAACCAATAAGATGATTTTGCGTGGGCGTTTGATGCTTAATACGAAAGAAGCTAAATCGGCATGGCCAACCACATTTTCATGTGAAGGTTCATTTTTTTTGCATTCTTCAACAAAGTTCACCATTTTTTTAGGGTCGCGGTTGTAAACAGCGATGGTGTAGCCGTGATCGGCAATATTTAGGGCTAAATTTTGGCCCATGACAGCTAGGCCAACTAGGCCAATATCAGCGTTTTTTGTGGTGGTCATATCATTCTCAAAAATTAATTAAATGGGTAATTTAAACTAAAAGAATCATGCAGCTTATGGCTACAGTTTCAAGTACTTTACTTTCAACTCACTACAGCTTCATTGCCGCAGCTTACAACATTGTTATCTATTACTTCTCTACTAAAACTATGCTACAAAAAATTTTACCGCTTCGTTGCGCTAAATTCATAAAACATTGCTAAATATTTATAACGTATTGCCAAACATTTGTATGGCTAATTGATAACCTGTCATGGCCAATTGCGGGTCATAACGCTCACCTTCATCGCGCATAAACGCGTGCTGGCCATTAAATTCATGCCAAGTAAAAGTCAAATTCGCTTCTGTTAATTTCTGGTTAACCAACACACGACCAGCAGTAGGGATATGGCTATCGTGCTTACCCCAGATCATCATCAATTCACCTTTGATATCAGCTAATCTTTCCATACTGTGTTGATTGGGTTTATTAGGGATGATATTGGTGTGCAAATCGGTGGCGTAAAAACAGGCGGTGGCTTTCACTTCTGGCTGCAAGGCGGCGCGGAACGCTAAATGACCGCCAATACAGAAACCCATGGCGCCCAGATTGCCGTTGTACCAATTTTGCGTGCTTAAATAGTCAATCATGGCACGATTATCTGAATCATAACCCTGTACATCTTTGGCGGCCTTATCTGCATTACCTTTATCGCGGCCTGCATCGTCATAGCCCAAAACCGTCCCAATTGGATTTAGCTCGTGAAATACCTCAGGCACTAAAACAGCATAGCCCTGCCCTGCCATAAAACGCGCCGCACGCTCAATAGGGCCTGTTTGCTGGAATATCTCAGAGTAAAACAAAATGGCTGCGACTGGCTTATGATGAATGGGACGGTGCACATAAGTACGCATAACGCCAGTTGGGGTATTTACATCAACAACATGCGTTTGAATTTGCATTATTTTATTCCAAAGCTTAAATTTAAAAAATTGATGTTTTTAATGATTAATATTTTGTTAAGTACAATATTTTACAGGGGTTTAAGGTGCTTTTCACGCATAATTTTGTGTTAAGCAGCTTAATATGTTTTTTAATATTGCAGAATTATTTTTTTAAAGGGTTGTCATTTAACATACGCCCCACTACAGAAAGTGATTATATGCGCCTAGCATTCATGGTTTTAGGATTAGTTTTTAGCCAAATTTCTATTGCAGAACCCAGTTCAGACCTCACCTACAAGCTTAAAGCATCGGTTGTTAAAGTACATGTTTCAACGAAAACTGGTGGTCATGGTGTAGGCACTGGTGTGGTGGTTGCTAAAGATTTAGTGGCAACCAATTGCCATGTGTTGGCCAATGCAACGGGTGTCAAAATCACAAAATTTGGCGATAGTCATGCGCCTGTGAGTTTAAGAGCCGATTGGAAG
>JAKFVB010000012.1 GCA_021732405.1 Methylotenera sp. | reverse complement strand
CTGCAGCTGGATTTGATAAAAGCAGTGCGCCTTGACCGAGGTAATTAAGTGCTAAGCCTGGCAATACTAAGCCCGCCCATGCGATACGAATAGCAGGTTTACCAAAATGCCCCATATCCGCATATAGCGCCTCGGCACCAGTAATAGCAAGCACCACTGCGCCCACTGCTAAAAACACGCCGGCACCGCGATCCGCTAAAAAATTAAAGGCAAAAAATGGGTTAAGTGCTTGTAATATTTCAGAGTTTTGCACAATATGCGATAAACCTATAGCGCCTAATGTGGCAAACCATACAATAATAATTGGCCCAAAAAACTTGCCCACCATATCAGTACCAAACTTTTGAAACATAAAAAGCGCAATCAAAATGGCAATCGAAATCGGCATAATGTAGGTAGTTAAACTAGGTGCAATTAGCCCTAAACCTTCAACTGCAGATAACACTGAAATAGCCGGCGTTAGAATGCTATCGCCATAAAACAGCGCCGCCCCAAATACGCCCAGTGCGAGTAGTATTTTTTTGCGCAAAGGTGCAGCGGCGGCGGTTGAAATGGCCAGAGCTAATAAGGCCATTACGCCACCCTCGCCGCGATTATCTGCACGTAAAACTAAGACTACATATTTTAGCGTCACCACCAACATTAATGCCCAAAATATGGCAGAAATTGCGCCAATGATATTGGCATGTGTAAGGGCAATACCAGTGGATTCGCTGAATATTTCTTTTACAGTATAAAGTGGGCTAGTACCAATATCGCCATAAACCACGCCAATAGCGCCTAGTGTGAGTGCGGCAACACTTTTAGATTGAATGCTGCTGTTGGATTGAGTATTGCTGGGTTGTGCGTGTGTGCGCATGATGATTACGAATCCCTTGAAAATGATGACAAGGTGATTTAATCAATAGGCGTATATCAATCGCATAAACATGCTAGTTATATAGTGTTAATGATCAGGTAGCTGCCAGCCTGTAACCGATGCCCGCTTCAGTCAAAATATAACGCGGCGCAGCGGTGTTTTTTTCAAGGCGTGTGCGTAATCTACCCATATGAATGCGTAAATAATGGGTGTCATCCACGTATTCTGCACCCCACACTGCGCTGAGTAATTGCCTGTGCGTGAACACTTTGCCGGGCTTTTGCACTAAAACCAGTAATAATTTAAGCTCAATTGGTGTTAAGTGAACAGGTTGTTGATTAAGAAAAACACGAGTATTGGCTTGGTCTATGGTTAAGTCTTCAACCTTAAAAATATCATCACGTAGAGACATCATGGCTGTGCGTTTTAAAGATACTTTAACACGGGCAAGTAGTTCGTTGACACCAAACGGCTTGGCTAAATAATCATCTGCACCCAAATCAAAACAAGCGACTTTTTCTTGCTCTGATTGGCGCGCAGATAGTACTAAAATAGGAATATCAGAATGGGTGCGCAAATAGCGAATAAAATCCCGACCATCGCCATCAGGTAAATTTAAATCTAAGATAATCAGCGCTGGTTTATGTGCGTAAAAAAGCTGCTTCCCTTCTAAAAGTGAACGCGCACAAGTACTTAAGTAACCGTTTGCTTTGAGACTGGATTGCAGAAACTGACTAATCTGCGCATCATCCTCAATCACTAATATCAGGTTTTTATCAGGCATTCAATCAATTCACTAGGCTGCATAATTGCTGGTGCAGGGAGGCTTAAGATAACGCATGCACCGCCGCCGTCTCTTCGCCTAAATGACAATATACCGTTGTGCAAGTTAACAATTGCTTGCACAATCGATAAGCCTAAACCAAATCCTTTAGCGTTGCCAGAAGTGAATTTTTTGATCTTGTGCGCACCGAAATCTGCATCAAAGCCGCAACCTCTATCATTGATGCTAATGTTGATAAAACCATCGTTGTGCGCAACCTCAATCAGTAGAGGCTCAAGGCCCGCGTGTACCTGTTGAGCATTATCAATCAAATTAACTAAAGCTTGTACCAGCAAGTTGGCATTGCCTGTGATTAACAGCTCAGATTGTGTGATGTTAACGACTAAATTCAGCGATTCACCACGGCTTTGATACAAGGCATTCGCCATACCAATGAGCTCTTCAGGAGATTGCCAATCCATCTCAATTTGGCTAGCTTGGTTAGATTCCAAGCGAATCAGTGAAAGAATATTTTCAGTGGTATCGGCTAAATATCGGGTTTGCAATGCAATTAATGTAATTAATTGCTGTATTTGTTCTGCTGCTAAATGAGGCTGCTGCAATGTGGTCGCCGCACCTAAAATGGAGGTAAGCGGCGTACGCATGTCATGCGAAATAGACGCCAGCAAAGCGCTTTGAATCGCTTCTTCTTGCACCAGTAACTCTGCTTGTTTGGCTTTATCGCTTTGTATCAGGCGTTGATAAGCTTGTGAAACTTGGTCTACACAGGATTTTATTGCTGAAAATTTTTCTGCCGTATCTTCATCGTTAATTTTATCTATTACCAAAATGGGGTCCGTACTCGGTACGCGGCTAAAAGGAATTAACCATTGCTTAGTATGGGTAATCGACTCAGTCCAATAATCGGTGTAAGGGCTAATTGCTTTGCCATTAGCAGATACCCATTCAAATAGGCGTATATCGGGCATTGTAAAATCGGTCACGCTAAGTGCGTATTGGTTATCTTTAAAGCTGGCAATACAAAATGGGAGATTAAATTCTGCTTGTAACAAACCGCAAGTGTCTTGCAATAATTGCTGCACGTCGGTGGCAAGTGCTAATTTTTCGGCTAAAGCTCTGGCGAATTGAGCGTGCTGTTTGGCGATTAATGATTGCTCGGTTTGATATTTTAATTGCTTAACAAGCGAGCTAATGACAATAGACACGATTAAAAAACAGCCTAAAACAACCCAAGATTGCAGATGCGCTACTTCAAAGGTGTAGCGTGGCTCAATAAAGAAATAGTTAATACTTAAAAATGCTAAAAAAGCTGTTGTTGCGGCCACCAAAAAATCGCAGCAATACGCGGCTATAACTACTACTAATAGATTCATTAGGGTAACGCCAGTAATACTTAAAGCGCTAAAGAAATGATAATTGACGACGGTCACAAGCATTAGTAAAACTGATATGCAGAGCAAGGGCAGAATCTGTTTTTGCATGCTAAATGCTTTCTAATTGAGGCACAATCAGAGTGTACGGGTTGCGTATATCAATCGCATAAACAAGCGAATTTTATTATTTTTTGCTAACTTAGGTCGTCTACTAAAGTTTCAGGCGCTGGTTCAGCTTCAATATTTTCAATAACAACGGGCAAGTTTGCTTGTATCATCAATTGGCGGCTTAATGGCGTTTCTAGGCTAACGCGACCAATGGCGCCACTGCGGTAATCAGTCAAAAAAGCCACCGCCGTTTTTTCCATATCCCACAATCCATCATGACGTTTATAGCTGCGGCGTTTGGCAATCGCTTCTAGTAAATCAACACCGTCAATTGTTAACACATCGATTTTCATTGCATCTAATTTATAGCGGATGTTGATTAAATCGGGGTAGGTTTTGAGTAAATTATCCGCCAGAAAAACCGCCACATCTTCATCAATCACCGCGTTACGACCAATGGCATGGCTGGCTGCCAGCATATAACCGTCTGATTCATAAGAAATTTTTGGCCACATCATGCCGGGTGTATCGGTGATACTAAATGTCGCATCTAGCTCAAAGCGTTGCTGGTTTTTGGTTACGGCTGGTTCATCGCCCACTTTTGCCACACGGCGATTCAGCAGGGCATTCATCAATGTGGATTTCCCCACGTTTGGAATGCCCATAATTAAAGCGCGTAAAGGTTTTAAATGGGTGCCACGGTGCGGCGTGAGTTTGCGGCAATGGGCTACGATTTTTTTGGCATCGCCCGCTTTTTTGCAACTCAAGGCAACCGCTTTGGTATTGGGTAAATTGTTAAAATAGTTCAGCCAAGCTTCAGTGGCTTTAGGGTCTGCTAAATCGGCCTTGTTGAGAATTTTTAAGTTAGGCCGTTGGCGAAATAAACGCATTTCGTTAATCACAGGATTATGCGAAGCTTCAGGCACGCGTGCATCTAAAACCTCAATCACCATGTCGGTAAATTCCATGGTTTCTTCCGCTTTTTTGCGGGCTTGGGTCATATGCCCGGGATACCACTGAATTGCCATTTTGTACCTTAAAAATTAAAAGTTCGTCGCAATACTTTGTTGCGCGATTATTTTGATTGCTTACGTATAAAGCATACGCCGCGCAATCAAAATAATCGCGCGCCGCGTCTTGCTTAGACCTTTTAATTTTTCTAGGCACAAAACTGTAACGCGCTTCAATGCGGCATTTTAACACCTATTAGTTTGTTAGCCAGTTTATGTTATTGATTCTTTGAGCTATTTGATTAACGATTTTTTCTTCTATCTCGTATTTTTTCACGCATTTCTTTGCGTTGCTCTGGGCTCATATTTTTAACGCGCTCACGAAATTTGGCTTTTTTCTCAGGATCCATATTTTTCCAGCGTTCGCGCAGCGCTTTGCGTTTTTCTGGCGGCAGTTGTTTAAATTGGCGCATGCGTTCTTTTACCAAAGTTTTTTGTTCTGGCGATAAGTTTTTATAGCGGTTCAGTTTTTCGCGTGTCTGTTCACGTTGTTCTGGGTTCATGGCCGCCCATTTGTTGGCACCTTTGCTTAAGTTCTCTTGGCGCTTTGGTGGTAATGTATTCCAGCGGTCTTTCATGTTGCTTAAGGTTTGTTGTTGCTCGCTACTTAAGTTTTCCCAAGCAATGCCCTCGGCATGGACGCTAGCGCTGATAAATATCGCAACCATCAAACCGAACGAGCACATCAATAAGTGAATATATTGCTTAAATAAAGTGTCACTTTTCATTTTTTAACTCCTTAATCTGTGGCTTTTCTGTGCTGCTATTCGATTCTATTTCTGATATGGCATCCGCTAGTGATTCCTTATCTTCATCATCTAATTCGCCCAATATTTCGATTAAATCTAGCGGCAATTCTGCCTCTGCTGCATAGGCATGTGGGGCAAGCAGTAAAACAATCACTAGTAGCAATCTAGCTTGCAATTTTTTCATCCTCAGCCAGCGTTTCGTCTATCCATGCATAAAAGTCTGGGTCGGTCATCACGTCTAATTCTTCTGCATTATCCAGTAATTCAAAAACCGCTATTTGATCATGATTTTCTGGCTGCGAATCGTTTATGCTGGGGTTAAAAGCCATCAATGCCGCAAACAAAGAACATAGTGCGAGTGAGCCAGCAGGCAGCCAATAGCTGGTTTGTAGCCATTTGTTGGTACCTTTTGCTAAAGCTTGCTGACGCCTGCTGGCTAATTGCTGGCGGGTGTCAAAATCCAGCTGTTGCAGATTGCTATCAAGGCTAGCTTTTACTTTTTGCTCAAATGAATCGTGTTGCATCATGATGTGCCTCTCAATTGTGCGCTTGTAATTGCCCGCGCAGCTTTTCCAAAGCGCGCGAATAATGTGTTTTAACGCTGCTTTCTGAACATTGCATGGCGGCTGCGGTTTCGGCAATATCCAAGCCTTCCCACACGCGTAGCAAAAACACTTGTTGCTGGCGCAGCGGTAATGCGCGTAATTCAACATTTAACTTTTGCATAAATTGTTCATCTTGTATTTGCACATCTGGCGCGCTAGATAGCGCTGCAGGAAACTGTGAAAGCGGGTCTTCAGTCTCATCGTCTTCATCCCAATGCAACCAGCCTCTTACCCGATTGCGCACGCTTTGCCGCCTGTGCCAATCTAAAATCCGCGTTTGCAGAATGCTGTAAAAAAGTGGTTTCCATTGCTCTGCTGGGTACGCGCTATATTTTTGCACCAATTTCATCATGGCGTCTTGCACAATATCCAGCGCATCGTCACGGTTGCCCGTGGCGTATTGCGCCATCGAAAAAGCGCGGCCTTCAATACTGGCTAAAAAAGTTTGCATTAAACTACTGGCCACGCCTTAATGAATATGGGTTAGCAATTATTGGCGACGTGCCGCACGTTTTGACGCACGATTATCTAGACGATTATTAATGCGCTCACCTTTGCGGTCTAGCTTGTTATCAACGCGATCGCCGCGATTATCTAAACGTTGGTCAATTCGGTCACCTTTATTTTCTAATCGGTCTGCGCGTGCTTCATTGCCGTTAGCGCTGGCTTTGTCAGCGCGATTATCTAACCGATCTTCAATGCGGTCACCTTTGTTATCTAATCGGTCTTCAATGCGGTCGCCTTTATTATCTAGGCGATTTTCAATACGATCGCCACGGTCGTCAAGCCCAACATTGTTGGCGTCTTCTGCCATTACACTGGCAGATAAAAATAAGCTGAATACGGTTGTGCTAATAATGATTGCATTTTTCACGTTAACTCCTTTTTAGTATTAAAGTTTTATCAGGATAAATGACGCTCCCTTAACCATCAAAACGCAGCCATTTTTAATTTGTCTACAAAGAAAATTAAAATAATGTCTTTAAATTTTTGCATTAAAATTAGACCTATGCAAAATTCTGACAACCTGCAATCTGTTCTAAAGCCAAACCAATCTATCGAGCTGTTAAAAGCGCTGCATATACTTACCGTGGATGGCAAGCTGAATCAAGATAGCCGCCGCAAATTAAAACAAGTGTATCACTTGGTGAATTTTATTGAGCCGCTGCTAAATACGCTACTTGCGAGTAATCCTAACCCAACCTTGGTTGATCATGGCGCTGGTAAATCGTATTTAGGTTTTATTTTGTATGATTTGTTGCTAAAACAACATGAAGCAGGCCAAGTGATTGGCATTGAAAATCGTGCAGAATTGGTTGAGAAATCGACATTATTAGCCACCGAATGTGGCTTTCATCGTATGCAATTTCAGCACTTAACGGTTGAAGAATCCATTCATTCAAACGCGTTACCCAGCCAAGTGGATATTGTGACTGCGTTGCATGCTTGCAATACTGCCACCGATGATGCGATTCAATTTGGCTTGCAAAAGAAAGCGCAATTTATGGTGCTAGTGCCTTGCTGTCAGGCAGAAGTGGCAGAGGCTCTGCGCCAGCATAAAGTAGAAAGTTTTGGCAAAACAGCTTTATCCGAAATTTGGCGCCACCCCATTCATACGCGTGAATTTGGCAGCCAGATTACCAATGTATTACGCTGCTTGCAGCTTGAAGCAGCGGGTTACCAAGTCACAGTAACGGAATTAGTAGGCTGGGAACATTCTATGAAAAATGAGCTGATTATTGCCAAATATACTGGCCAGCCACGCAAAAATGCGCAGATGCGGTTAGTTAATATTTTGGATGAGTTGAATTTGGATAGCATGAAATTTAGATTTACGTAGACAGCCAATACTTAACCCTTTAAAAAGCCATAAAACTGTCTTAATTTTTAAACATTTTTGACATAATTAGTAGGCATAGTCCAGTTTTTACAATCAAACCGTAAAGGCGATGACAATGAATATACTGAATAAAGTCATGCAACTCATCAATTGCGTTGATGTAATGATTGATAACTTAAACATTTTTAATTTTAGCTTAGGTATTGATGCAGATTTAGACGCAGTTGCCATTAGTGAATCTTTAAGTACTTTAGAGACTTAATACTAAAAAATTAAACCAGCAAATTAAAATGAGTCAGCAGATATTTCTATCTGCGCTATCAAACTCAGCATCCAACAAGCAAGCAGCTTGCTTGGCAAAAATGATTGTTGCATTCATCACAAATTATAGTCTGTATACCGATTCATTTTTACTTAATCTATCATCATTAAAACTAGTCTAATCGGACTACTCCGTAACGCCCAATCTTAATTTTTCACTTATTTTTAGTTGTTAAAGTGTTCGCATGTTAAAGCTGCTAAAACGGCTTTTTGCTTAATTTTAATTTCAATGAAAAGTGATGACAGTGAAAAATTTATTTAAAACTGCAAGTAGTGTGGCACTCGCTTTAGTCTCAGTCGCGATGATGAATACGGCTGTTGCGTCTGATAGCGGTGTGGTAATTAGCCAAGTATATGGCGGCAACGGCAGTACATTTAACCGCGATTATGTTGAGATATTTAACGCATCTAATGCGCCAGTCAGTATTTCAGGCTGGTCGATTCAATACTCTAGCGCAACAGGCACTGGGCTATTTTCTGCCAATGGCGTCACTGCTTTAAATGGCACTTTACAAGCGGGCCAATATTACTTAGTTGGTTTAAATACAGTGGCAGCAGGTGCTGCCTTGCCCAGCGTAGATGCAAATGGCACAACAAATCTAAGCGGCACTAATGGCAAACTAGTTTTAGTCAATACCAGCACAGGTTTAGCTTGTAACGGCGGTTCAACGCCTTGCAATACCACGCAAACCGCACAAATTGTTGATTTAGTGGGTTATGGCAATTCTAACTATTTTGAAATTGTGCCTGCGCCAGTATTAACATCTACAACTGCGCTGTTTCGTGCAGTTAATGGCTGTACTGATAGCAATAATAATAGTGCCGATTTCAGCGTTGATACTCCCGCGCCACGCAATAGCAGTTCACCGCTAGCGCCTTGCGGTGGCAGTGGGCCGATTAATCAACCGATTATTGCCAGCTGTCCTGCATTAAATTTAACAGTGGGCTCGGCTGGTTCAGTCACCTTAACTGCAACTGACTCTGATGGTGTTGTGAATAACGCAATTCAAACCAGCGCAGCAGTAGCAGGTTTAGAATTGGGTACGATTACAGCAGCTACAAGTGCAGGGCAATCGGCTAGTATTAGTCTAAATGCTGCCAATAGCTTAGCTGTTGGCAATTACGAGGTAACGGTTCGCTTTACCAACAACGATGCGCAAAATGCTAGCTGCACTGTGAATGTAAGTGTGCAAGCGGCAGCATCAGTCACTCGTATTTACACTATTCAAGGCGGCGCATTAGGTGTTGCGTCAGTTAGCCCAGTTAACGGTAGCAGTGTGGTAACTGAGGGTATTGTCACAGCCAAATTTGCAGGCTTAAGTGGTTTTTATCTGCAAGATGAAACAGGCGATAACAACCCATTAACTTCAGATGGTATTTTTGTGTTTGGCAGCAGCGCGCTTGCCAGTGTGAATGTGGGCGATAAAATTCGCTTAAATGCCAATGTGACTGAATTCAATACCATTACTGAATTAGTCAGCCCAAGCAATATTCAAGTATTAAGTACAAATAACGCTGTTACGCCACTTGATATTAGCCTGCCAGAGCAAGTAGAGGGAGATTTAGAAGCTTTTGAGGGCATGTTAGTACGTATCACAACGCCTATGACGGCTTCACAAAACTTCTTTCAAGGTCGTTTTGGTCAAGTGAGCTTGTCTGCAAATGGTCGTTTAATTAGGCCAACCAATATTTTCGCTGCAAACAGTGCAGAAGCGATTGCATTAACCGATGCAAATCTACGCCATCGCCTTACTTTAGATGATGGCAGCAGCGCACAAAATCCAAATCCAATCCCATTCATTGGCTTGGATAACACCTTGCGCGCTGGTGATGTAGCACAAACCATTACTGGTGTGATTGATCACGGTTTAATTACAGCAACTAATCCAGGTCCACGTGATTACCGCATTTTCCCAACAATTACTCCAGTTTTTGAGCGTGCAAATGCGCGTACTGCTGCCCCAAATGCAGTGGGCGGCAACTTAAAAGTAGCTAGTTTTAACGTATTAAATTATTTCACTACGTTTGTAGATGGCACTAATGTTGCTGGCCAAACGGGCCAAGGTTGTTCTTTGGGCGGAAGCGTAACAGCCAGCAATTGCCGCGGTGCTAATAATTTGAATGAGTTTAATCGTCAACGCGACAAAATCGTGAATGCGGTTGCTGCCATTAATGCCGATATTGTTGGTTTGATGGAAATTCAAAATAACGGTGCAACTGCTGCGCAACATTTGGTGGAGGCCTTAAATGCAAGAATGGGTGCAAATACTTACGCTAGGGTTTTAGACCCAGTAGCAGGTACAGGCACTGATGCGATTAAAGTCGCCATGATTTACAAACCAGCGCGTGTATCACTGGTGAATGCAGCTTTATCGGATTTAGACAGCATTAATAGTCGCCCAACCCTTGCACAAACCTTTGCAGTGGCTAATGGTGAAAGATTCTCAGTGATTGTGAATCACTTTAAATCAAAAGGCTGCGGCGGTGCCAGTGGTGCCGATTTGGATCAAAACGATGGCCAAGGTTGCTTTAACGCACAACGTTTAGCGCAAGCCAGCCAACTAGCCAATACGTTTATTCCACAAGTGGTAGCCGCTGCAAATGACAGTGATGTATTAATCATTGGTGATTTAAATTCATACGGTAAGGAAGACCCGATTCTGTTGTTAAGTGATAACGGTTTTAGTGATTTAATCGAACGCTTTAATGGTCAAAATGGTTATTCTTTTGTGTTTGATGGCGAATCAGGCTACCTAGACCATGGCTTAGCTAGCACAAGCATCAGCAGCCAAATTACGGGCGCAAATGAGTGGCATATCAATGCGGATGAGCCATCAGTGATTGATTACAACACAGAATTTAAACCGCAAGATTTGTACACGCCAGGCCCATACCGCGCATCTGATCACGATCCAGTAGTTATCGGTTTGAATCTACAAAAAACCATTAATGGCAGCAAAGGCCGTGACACGATTACTGGCACAGCAGGCGACGATGTGATTAACGCTGGTGAGGGAGCAGACACAATTACAACGGGCGCAGGCAATGATGTGTTGGTGTACCAAAACATGCGCGATGCAACAGACACTGTGAACGACTTTACGCCAGCTTCAGACCGTGTTGACTTGAGCTTATTGTTGGCTGCGGTTGGCTACACGGGCAGCAACCCATTTGCAGATGGATATGCAAGATTAGTGAATGTAACGGGCGGCGTAAGCGTGCAGATTGATGTGGATGGCAGCGGCCCAGCGGTATATCGCCCAATTGCCTTGTTAAAAAATCTGTCAGTAACAGCTTTAGAAGTAACAAGAGATTTTGTTTGGTAGTAAAAGTTTTAGTAGTAAAAATTCAAGTCATTTTAGGTGTTAAGTTTTTTTTAATTATTCAATTTTTGGGAGTTTTAACATGATGAAGCAGTTAGTAATAGCTGCAGCCTTAATGGCTGCAGGCAGTGCAAATGCAGACACCATTACACAATGGAACTTTAACTCTGTACCGTCAGATGCCAATACCGCAACAGGTACCTTAACACCTAATATTGGTGCTGGCGTAATCAGCCTGTTAAACGGTGTAACAAGCACTGGCTTTAACAGCGGTGTTGGTTCTAGCGATACATCATTAGCGGCTAACAATAGCGGTTTTCAAACAACCACTTATGCTGCACAAGGCGCGCAAAACCAATTAAGAGGCGTGCAATACAACGTAAGCACAGTTGGTTTCTCAGATATCACAGTGAACTACGATTTACGCCACAGCAATACAAGCTCACGCTATGAGCAGTTTCAATATTCAGTAGATGGCACTAACTTTACAGACTTTGCGCTATTTGATGGCAATGTAGGTGATGGTTGGTTTAACCGTTCGGTTGATTTGTCAGCAATTACTGGTGCGGATAACAATGCGAGTTTTTCTTTTCGTGTTGTGGCAGCTTTTGCACCAACAACAGCCGGCTACTTGGCATCTAACCCAGCCAGCGATTACGCTGGAGGTACATGGCGCTTTGATGCGGTAACTGTTTCAGGTGCTGCGGTTGCGGCCGTGCCAGAACCAGAAAGCTATGCATTATTAGTAGCTGGTTTAGGTTTTGTGGGTTTTGCATCACGCCGTCGTCAATCAGTTTAATGCGTTTTTTATAGCGCTTTTTCCTAATCACCCATTAGGACTAAGCCAGCGATTAAAAGGCTCTCACCACAAGTGAGAGCCTTTTAATTTTATGCGTCATAAATGCCTATAAAAGACTAGTCCGTTCGGTTCATCACAATCACTTTTAACGCAATATTTAATCGCTAAAGTACAGGCTAATAAAAAAGAATAGTGCGCAATGTAATTTGGTTAATGCTTAAAGTTAACTAAAAAACGGTAGCAAATATTTCACGCATATTGATGTGTTTACTTTAATTAAAACTCTACTCAAACTTTAGGAAAAATCATGTTGAAAATGAAACATTTATCACTGTTGGTTGCGGCGATGTTTGTCTCTGCACCAGTGTTGGCAGAGCAAGTCACGGTATTGCACGTAGGCGATCAAGAAAGCTGGTTGTTATCTGCACAAGGTAATTTGCGCGACAACACTTCGCAAGCACTTTCTTTTTACGGTGGTATTGACCGCTTAGCGACTGTGATAGCAAATGCACAAGCGGCAGCAACAGCAGCGGGTAGAACGGTCATTAAACTAAACGCAGGTGATGCATTTTTACCAGGTCCACGCTTTACAGCCAGCTTGGTTAATTTGGTTAATTCGCACCCAGATGGCGGCCAAGACTTTTATGACTCAATAGCCATGCGTCAAATTGGTTTTGATGCAACAACATTTGGTAACCATGAGTTTGACGTAGGCCCAACGACAGCAGCACGTTTCGCTGCCGTTTCAAATACAACGTATTTATCGCTTAACTTAAATTTTGATGCAACACCTGAATTTAGCGCGTTAAAAACGGCTGGCTTAGTTGCACCATCTAAAATCATCACCACTACTGGCGGTAAAAAAATCGGCATTATCGGTGCTACAACACCATTGTTGCCAAGCATTTCATCACCTGGTGCTGTTAACTTAATCGACTTTAGCGCTGCAAATACTGAGCAACAAAACTTGCTAGCATTAGCTAGCCTTGTACAAGCTGAAGTAAATCGTTTACGTAATAGCGAAGGTGTTAATACTGTTATTTTAATGAGTCATTTACAAAACGCGGCTAACGAAATCAGCATCGTCGTGCCAGCTTTAACAGGCGTGGATTTAGTGGTTTCTGGTGGCGGTCACGAATTAATGGCTGACCCTGACGATTTAATTATCGGCACAGCAGTGAGTGGCATTGCGCCAACTTACAATACGCACCCAGTGTTTGCTACAAGCTTAGATGGCAAACAAGTACCAGTGTTAACAGGTCACTTTGGCAACCGTTATGTAGGCGAAGTAAATTTAACCATCAATGACGAAACAGGCGCTTTAAGCAGCGTTGATAGTACGCGCATGATTCGTGTGACTGGTGCCACTGCTGATGCAGACCGTGTAACAGGTAACGCAGCCATCAACGCACAAGTTGTTGCACCAGTAAACAATTATATTGCTGCGCTAAACGCACAAATCATTGGTACAACGGCTACACGATTAAACGGCGCTAGAACATCAGCATGTACGCCAACACCTTGTACTTTCCCAGCAGGTATTCGTAATGCTGAAACTAACCTTGGCAACTTAGTGGCTGATGCCATGCGCTTTGCTGGCAATGCGGATGTGGCGATTCAAAATAGTGGCGGTATTCGCACTAGTATCGCATCGGTAGGTAATGTATCAATAGGCGATACATTCAATGTTTTACCGTTTACCAATTTAGTTAAACGCGCACCTGTGATGAACGCAACGCAACTGAAAGATTTGTTAGAGCATTCTGTTGCAACAACCAACCCATTTGGTCTTGAAAATGGCCGTTTTGCGCAAGTGTCAGGCATGAAGGTCACTTACAACAGCACCAACACACCACGTAACTCAGCCGCTGTTGCAGCATCAGTAGGTACTGGTAACCGTGTGCAACGTGTGGTGTTAGATGATGGCACGGTATTGGTTGATGGCGGCGTTGTAGTGAACACGACACGTACTTTTTCATTTGCAACCATTGACTTTACGGCTAACGGCGGCGATGGCTTCCCATTTGCTTTAAATAATGTGGTTTTTGAGAACAGCCCGTTCACCATTACTTACCAAGAAGCTTTAGCTAACTTTATTCAAACACCAAAAGCAGCAGGCGGTTTAGGCCGTATTGATGCAGCGGATGGCGATGAAATCACAGTAAATGCCTACGGTTTAGAGAATCAATACGACACACAAGGCCGTTTGATTGATAGCGCCATTGCCGTGACTACAGCAGGTGTTGCAAGAAACGGCACAGCAGGTCGCGATACATTAGCGGGTACTAATGGTAATGACACCATCACAGGTGGCGCAAGTGCCGATACCTTAACAGGCGGCGTAGGTGCCGATACGTTTGTATACACCAACACACGTGATGCAGGCGACACGATTACCGATTTCACACCGTATGCAGATACGCTTAACTTAAGTGCTTTGTTAGCTAGCGTTGGTTACAGCGCTAATCAACCAATAGCGGGCTATGTGCGCGTGGTTGATGTTTCTGGTGGCGCTAGTGTGCAAATTGATGCAGACGGCACAACAGGTCCAGCAGTGTTCCGCCCATTGGTTACTTTAAAAGGCTTAACAGCTAAACAAGTTGTACTAGCGCGTGATTTTAGCTTTTAGTAAATAAAAGCACTTTTAGTAAACACAAGAATTTTTAATTAATACAAGTTTTAACCATTTAAATGAAAAGGGTTTTTCAAATGAAAGTTCAACAATTAGCTTTAAAAGCCAGCTTAATCGCGGCAACAGTGGGTTTGATGTTTGCAGGCAACGCAATGGCTGCAATCACAAACGGTGGTTTTGCTGGCAACAGTTTAGCTGGCTGGAATACATTAGGCGATGTCACCACACAATCAGGTGGTGCATTTTTAACGACAGCATCATTGTTTGATGATGATTTCCCAGAAGATACAGGTACTTTTAATGCTTCAGGTACATCCGCTTACGATATTGCTTTAGGTGGTTTTGAAGCATTTGCAGGCTTAAATCCAGGTGATTTAGACACGCCAGATTTCGCTTTTGAGGGTTCATTGCTCACACAAACGATTTCAATTAATGCAGGCGATACGCTTTCATTCAACTGGAACGTATTTACCAATGAAGGCACCGCGCCTGATTACGCATTTGTGGCTGTTAACGGTGTTATCTCAGTTTTAGCACCTGCACAAAATGCGCTTATTCCATCCATTCCATTTGATTTTTCTACAGGCGCCAGCGTATTTAGCCAAACATTTGCAGCTGCTTCATCTGTGACATTGGCTTTTGGTGTGGTTGATTTGTCTGACTACGGCGTAACCAGTGCATTGTGGTTAGACAATGTAAAATTAACAGCAGCAGTGCCAGAGCCAGAGACTTATGCTTTGTTATTAGCTGGTTTAGGCTTTATTGTTGCCAGCTCACGTCGCAAAAGTGCTTAAATTTATGTAGGGTATTAACACTAAAAAAATACCTGAATATAAACGCTTCAAGCCCCTTTAGCACGCTTTCAGTTTAGACTGAAGCGTGCTTTTTTTGTGCTGTAAATACGCATTATCTTGCGCTATGATAATGCCTACTCCATCATCGATTTTGCCATCAAATGATTATCAAAAAAATCACCCAATTTAGTCTGTTAATCATCATATGGTTTAGCCCAATCAATAGCAGCTTGGCGACTGTGTATGTGCAAGATTTTTCGCCTCAGGGCCAAGTTAAAACCACCGATCAAGCCACAGTGGTTTTTAGCGAAGAGATGGTCAAGCTAGGTGATACCGATGCGCCAGCGCCTTTTAACGTTGAGTGTTCTATCAAAGGTAAAGGTCGCTGGACTGATACCAAAACTTGGCAATATCGATTAAATCGCGATTTAGAATCGGGTGAGCGTTGTATTTTTACCCTTAAAAATAGGGTTAAGTCTCTGAATCAACAAGCATTTCAAGTGGTGAACAACCAACTACCGCACTACGAAATTTTTACCGCAGGGCCTTGGATTGCGCATATTGAGCCCTATGAAAACAGCAGTATTGAAGAAAATCAGACATTTTTAATTGGCACCAGCGCACCTGTTAAAGCCGCCAGCGTGTTAAAAAATGCATGGTGTGAGGTAGAAGGCGTTGGCGAGCGCATTCCTGTTAAGTTATTAACACCCGAACAACTAAAAGAATTGGCGAAAAAATTAACGGAAGCCAATCGCAAATCGGTAGGCTTGTATTGCCAGCAAAAGCTGCCTGCAGGCGCAAAAGTGAAGTTAGTATGGGGCACTGGCATTGAAAGTGAATTAGGTGGCAAAACCCTGCAAGATGAAGAGAAAGTCTATAAAGTACGCCTGCCTTTTAGAGCTGAACTCACCTGCGAGCGCGAAAAACCAAACGCGCCTTGTTCTGCATTATCGGATATTAAGCTGCTGTTTAGTGACCAAATCAGCATAGAACTGGCTGAGCAGATCAAGCTAGTGAATCAGCAATCTATCCAATATCCGCGCGATGTCAGTCCGCAGCGCAAAAAAGTATTGATTGCACAAAATGCCAAGCAGTATTATTTAAAAAACGCCTTAATCAATCAAAACCATTTAGACACGATTATTTTTAAAGGCCCGTTTAATCCTAATACCACTTTTAATATTCAGTTACCCAACAATTTTACCGATTTAAGTGGACGCGTATTAAGCAATGCCAATAGCTTTCCGTTAAAAACCAAGGTAGGTGCTTTGCCGCCACTGGCAAAGTTTTCAGCCGATTTTGGTATTTTAGAGTTAAAAGAGGGTGGCGTATTGCCAGTGACTTTGCGTAATGTCGAAAGCAAAGTAGCCATGCGCGTTTTAAGCACGACCAAGCCTGCAGAGATGCTGGAAATTGAAGATGAGTTGAAGCTTTTCGAGCAGCAATATAAAGAAATCGTGCCTAATAAAGCCAAATTAACGCAGCGCTCTGTAGAAGGCTATGAAGAGGAAGATTATCAAACCAAAGTAGATTATTTATACCCACGCGAGCTGTCATTTTTAAAAGATAAACCAGCGACTGACTTGCCCAAATTAAGCCCTAAACAAGCGTTTGAAGTGATTGGTATTCCATTGCAAAAACCTGGGTTTTATGTGGTGGAAATTGAAAGTAAATTATTGGGTACTGCTTTGTTAAGCGAGTCAAAACCCTTATATGTGCGCACTCGCGCGCTAGTGACGGATATGGCTGTGCATTTTAAAAAAGGTGGTGAAAATAGTTTGGTTTGGGTGACTTCGCTTTCAACAGGTAAGCCAGTGAGTGCTGCGGATGTGACTTTGTACGATTGCAATAATGCACCCATTTGGCAGGCCAAAACCAACGAGCAAGGCATTGCCTTTTATGAGCAAGAGTTGCCAGAAATGCGCAACTGCAGCAGCCGTTACAGTTATGTAGCCACGGCGACCAAGGGCAATGATTTTTCTTTTGTGCGCTCTGATTGGCAAAATGGTATTGAGGCGTGGCGCTTTAATGTGGATACCTACAGCCAGCTTGATTCACCTAAAATCCATACCATTATTGACCGTAGCTTATTGCGCGCAGGCGAAACGATTTCGATGAAACATATTGCGCGTGTGCCCAATTACAAGGGGTATGCATACCCAACTGCACAAAACTTGAAGCAGGCCTTGCCAGACCATATAACTGTTGAGCTGGTTGGTGGCGAATTTACGCTGGATATTCCAGTTGAATGGGATGCGCGCGGCGTGGCAACCAGCACATGGAAAATCCCGCAAGATGCCAATATTGGCAGCTATCACATCAAAGTCGGTTCAAGCTGGCGCGAAACAGCGCAGTTTAAAGTGTCAGAATTTAGGTTGCCTGCCTTTAAAGGTAGCGTTGCACCTGCCAAAAACAATATGGTACTTAACCATGAAAATGCAGCAAAAATTCCTGTTAATTTATCACTGGCTTATTTAAATGGCGGCGGTGCTAGTGGGCAAAAAGTCAGCGTTTCTGCTTTATTAACGCAAGCCTATCCACGTTTTGAAAACTACAGTGAATTTAGTTTTAGTGAACAAGAGCCGCAATCGCTAAATGTATTGCTGGCGGACAAAACGCCAGTCACATTGGATAAGCATGGTATTGGCAGCGTAGATATTCCAATTAAAGCCGTCAGCCAGCCAGCGCATATGGCGACTGAAATGACGTTTACCGACCCGAATGGCGAAATTCAAACGATTCATGGTTCGGCAGAAATTTGGCCAGCAAATGTAGTAGTGGGTTTGCAAGTAAAGGATTGGGCAGGGCTTACTGGCAAGCATAAAATTCAAGCGGTGGTGCTTAACACGCAAGGCCAAGCGCAGGCCAATATGCAGGTAAAAATCGATGGCACGCGGCATTGGGAATATGTACACCGTAAACGGGTGATTGGCGGATTTTACAGTTATGAAACTGATTACAATAAAGAACCGCTGGGCAAATTATGTGAAGGAAAAACCAATGCGCAAGGTTTTTTTAATTGCGAAGTGACTGTTAAGGATTCGGGCAATATTCAACTACTGGCCAGCGTAAAAGATAGTCAAGGCGGCATTAGTTTGGCAGGCAGTGGTTTTTATAGCAGTGAAAGCGGCGATATCTGGTTTGGGCAAACCGATGAAGATCGTATGGAAGTTGTGCCAGAAAAGCGGGAATACCAGCCTGGTGAAAAGGCGCGATTCCAGGTGCATTCGCCGTTTTATAATGCCACTGCGCTAATTGCGGTTGAGCGTGAAGGTATTTTAAAAACTTTTGTACAACCCTTGCAACGCAAAGACGCCACCATTGAAATCCCTATTGTGGAAAATTGGGGACCTAATGTATTTGTGTCAGTGCTAGTAGTACGTGGACGCCTGACAGATGTGCCCTGGTATTCGTTTTTTCAATGGGGCTGGCGTAACCCAAGCAATTGGTACAACATTTACAAAGAGGGCGTTCCTGCGCCTACTGCGATGGTGGATCTAGCAAGACCTTCATTTAAATTCGGCCTGAGCAAAATAGCGGTTGGAACCAGCGGTTTCAAACTCAAGGTAGCCGTAAGCAGTGATAAAAAAACCTATCAGCCGCGCGATAAAGCGAAAGTGACCATCAAGGTTACTTTGCCAAACGGCAAGCCGGTACCAGCTGGTAGTGAGGTAGTCTTGGCCGCAGTCGATAAGGCTTTGCTAGAACTCAATAGCAACCCCAGCTGGAATTTATTAGAGGATATGCAGCAACAGCGTGCCTATTTAATGGAAACGGCCAGTGCGCAAATGCAGGTAGTCGGCAAACGCCATTTTGGTAAAAAAGCGTTGCCAGCAGGCGGGGGTGGCGGCGCTGATTTAAAAGCGCGTGAGTTGTTTGATACATTGTTGTATTGGAACCCGCGCGTGAAGCTGGATAAGAGTGGATCGGCAACGGTTACCGTGCCTTTGAATGATTCGCTAACCGCATTTAAGCTAGTAGCAATCGCAGACGTGAATGCTGATTTATTTGGTACAGGTGAAGCAGAAATCAGCGCTACACAAGATTTGCAAATTACCTCTGGCTTACCGCCTATGGTGCGTGAGGGCGATACTTACCGCGCCATGTTGATGTTACGCAACACCACCGAAAGTAAAATGGAATTGCGCGTGCATGGCAAGGCAGGCACGCAGGATTTGGCCTCACAATCCATTCAACTGGCCGCAGGTGAAGCAAAAGAACTGGCTTGGCAATTACGCGTGACCGACGATGCATCCGACTTATATATGGCTGGCATGCCTTGGCAAATCGAAGCTGTGGATAGCAAAAACAAAGTGCAAGATCGATTACGCTTTACGCAAAAAGTATTACCTAAAATACCTGCCACCGTTCAGCAAGCTAATTTTATGCAACTCACCCAAGATTACACTGTAGAAACTGGCTTGCCAGAGGGCGCGATTGCAGGAAAAGGCGGCTTGACCGTGCAATTGACTGCCAAACTTGCAGACCAAACGGCGGGTATAGAGCGTTACTTTAAAGAGTATCCTTACAGCTGTTTAGAGCAAAAAACGTCGATTGCGACAGGCTTGCAGGATAAAGCGCGCTGGGCCGATATTGTGGCGAATTTATCCAGCTACCAAGATAATCAAGGCTTTTTAGAATACTTTCCTGGCATGACTAATGGCAGCGAAATACTGACAGCCTACGTGCTGACAATGGCTTATGAAAACGATATTAAGCTGCCGATTGAAGTTGAAAATAAAATGCAGCAAGCTTTGCTGGATTTTGTAGAGGGCCGCATTCAGCCAGCGGGTACGTGGTATTGGGGTAGTAATCAATATTTAACAGAGCGCAGGCTTCACGCGTTGGCTGCATTATCGTATACAGGCAATGTCGACACGCGCGTATTAAGCGCTTTTGATTTCAAGCCGATTCAAATGCCAACCACCACGCTAATCGATTGGCTGGCGATCTACACACATCTACCCAAAGCCGATAACCATGATGAGCGCATGCAGCAAATTGAGCGCGAATTACGCAATCGCCTGCAAAACGTAGGCGGCCGATTGGTATTTACCACTGAAGATAATGACGTATGGTGGTGGGCAATGGTGGATGGTGAGGTAAATGCGACTCGCTTGGTAAGCTTGCTGATGAAAAATCCAGCTTGGCAAGCAGACATGCCTGCCTTATTGCGCGGCGCCATATTGCGTCAAAACAAAGGTCGCTGGCAAACAACCACTTCAAACGCGTGGGGCAGGTTAGCGTTGCAAAAATTCGGACTAGTGTTTGAGCGCGAAGCGGTGACAGGCATTACCACTGCCACGCTAGACGCTAACAAACAAGAGCTGGATTGGGCTAGCAATATAGTCACTAAACAGCCTAAACCATCAGTCAATAATACACCTGTGATTAAAGCCAAAGAAGCGGTTGCTGCATCGCTTTATTTTCCTTGGTCACGCGAAAGTAAGCCACAGCAATTTAGCTTGAAACATGTTGGTACAGGCAAACCATGGGTCAATAGCTTGGTTACTGCGGCAATACCAGCTAAATCAATAGAAAATGGCTACAAAATTACCCGCTTAATCACGCCTATTGAGCAAAAAGTAGCAGGTAAATGGAGCCGTGGTGACTTGCTGCGTGTGCGTTTGGATATTGATAGCAGTCAAGCCATGAACTGGGTTGCCTTATCAGACCCTATTCCTGCAGGCGCTAGCATTTTAGGCAATACCGCGCGCGATTCTGTGATAGCGCAAACAAACGAAAATGCCTATGACGGAAAGAATATGGCATACCCAAATTATACGGAGCGCGGTTTAAGCTTTTTCAGGGCCTATTATGAGTATGCACCCAAAGGGCATTTCTGGGTGGAATACACAATACGCTTGAATAATCCTGGCACATTTAATCTACCCCCTACACGTATAGAGGCGATGTATGCGCCAGAGCTATTTGGGCAACTGCCAAATGCACAGCTGATGGTGCAATCGGCGCCATAAATTGAATAAAGCGGAGAGCTGAAAATGGATACACAAGAAAAAGTGAAAGGCCCAGCGTCCTATTTTCCGTTCATCGAAAAGAAATATGGGCAACCTATAAGCCACTGGTTGGAATTAGTGTCGGGGCTGACAAATATGAAACATATGGAAATGGTTAATTGGCTTAAAAATGAACATAATTTAGGGCATGGGCATGCGAACGCAATCGTGGCGCATTATCTAGCCACATAAATAAATGTTTAGAAGTAGAATTTTGATTGGCTTAGCCTTATGGCTATTACCAGCAATCGCGCTTGCTTTGCCCACCTTTGAGTCAGCTAAAAACACCTATCAAGCCTCTGATAGCTGGTTGTTGGCGCGCGATGGGCAAGTGTTGCAGCAATTGCGCATCAATCATCAAATACGGCGTCTGCAATGGACGCCGATTGAAGATGTTTCGCCTGCATTATTGCAAGCTTTGTTGTATTCAGAAGATAAACGTTTCTATGAACATGCTGGCGTTGATTGGCAAGCCATTACAGCAACAAGTTGGCGTAATCTATGGCAGAAAAAAACGCGCGGTGCCAGTACTTTAACCATGCAGTTGGCGGGTATTTTAGATGCAGAAAATCATACCAATAAGCGCAATATCCTTCAAAAAACCACCCAGATTACCCAAGCTTTGCAACTGGATAACAAGTGGCAGAAAGATGAGATTTTAGAGGCTTATCTTAATCAAGTTTCTTTTCGCGGCGAGTTGCAAGGTGTTGCGGCCATGAGTTTTGGTTTGTTTAACAAAGCACCATCAGCCTTGAATGCGCGCGATGCAGCGATTGCGGCTGTGCTGATTCGCGCACCAAATGCTAATGCCGCCAAAGTGACAGAACGCGCCTGCGTATTGCTAAAACAAATGCAGAAAGCGCAGTTTTGTGCGGCTTTAGATGGCTATGTGAGTTTAAAACTGCAAGGCCCGTTTGAAATCACTCTGCAAAATCAGGCGCCGCATTTGGCTAGGAAGCTGATTGATTCGCCGAATAAAATTGTTAAAACCACCCTTGATGTCAATTTACAACGCTTTGCTACACAACAACTTCGCGCTAACTTAATGCAGCTAGAGTATCAAAATGTGCAAGATGGTGCGGTGCTGGTGCTGGATAATAATACGGGCCAGGTGCTGGCATGGGTTGGTTCAAGTGGTAGCTTGTCTAGCGCGCCAGATGTCGATAGCGTAACGGCTCCGCGCCAAGCGGGCTCTACATTGAAACCCTTTTTATATGGTGTAGCTATTCAACAAAAGGCGCTAACAGCTGCTTCCATTTTAGATGACTCGCCTGTGCGCATCGCTACCCCCAGCGGCTATTATGTGCCGCAAAATTACGATAAGCATTTTGTAGGCCCTGTCAGTACACGTTTTGCACTGGCTAGCTCGCTGAATGTACCAGCGGTACGCACCTTGCTGAATGTGGGCGGCGACCAGTTTTATGAAGCATTGCAAACGTTTAGCTTTTCAACCATGACCGAATCAGCTGATTATTATGGTTACAGCTTGGCATTAGGCGCGGCAGATGTGCGTTTGGTGGATTTAACGAATGCATACCGTGCGCTGGCAAATGGCGGCTTATGGCAAGCCGTTACTTTTACCAAATCAAAATCTCAGCCATTTAAGCCAACCTATTTAAAGCCAGCGGCAAGCTTTATCGTATCTGATATTTTGGCAGATAATACGGCACGCTACCTTACTTTTGGGCTAGATTCTGCATTGCATACCCCTTACTGGACAGCGGTTAAAACGGGCACCAGCAAGGATATGCGAGATAACTGGTGTATCGGTTATTCCAGCCAGTACACGGTAGGCGTATGGGTGGGTAATGCAAATGGTGCGCCTATGCATGATGTGTCTGGGGTAACAGGCGCAGCACCTGTCTGGCGTGCAGTAATGGATAAACTACAATCTGGCAAAAATACTCAGCCCAAATTACCATCAATGGTAGAAACCAAACAAATTCGCTATGAGCCCGATTTAGAGCCAGCAAGGCGCGAATTGTTTTTAGCGGGCACAGGGCAAAATATCATTGTTGCAAATCAGCATACAGCGCAGTTAATTAATAACAAAAGTACTAATAAGCAAACCACTCAAAAACAGGTGTTGGCGCGTATTGCCTACCCAGGGGAGGGTACGATTATCGCGCTAGACCCAGAGATTCCTGTCTTGCAACAAAAAGTAGTGTTTAAGGCCAATCAACTTAACCCTCAAAATACCTCAAAAAATCGTCATCTGTGGCGCCTAAATGGCAGAACGTTTAATCAGGCTGCTTGGCAACCCAGTTTAGGCAGGCACACGCTTGAGCTATTAGATAGTCAGCGTCAGACAATAGACGCCGTGCACTTTGAGGTGAGAGGCGCTTTTATAAAGGGCAGTACAAAACACCGTTAAAAGCCAGCATTAACAAATTTCTTACAATAAGCCGTTAACGGTGGCGCATGTTAAAATATGCTTTGCATGCAAACAAACCCTTTGAATATCCCCCAACTATTAAAATCGCTATCCAGCTGCATGCTGGTCGATCGATTTCGCTTACGCAGCCAATTGCATCAGGCGCAGTCGCAAATCAGCCAAAATAAGCCCATAGAAAAGTTATTGGCTGAAATCGCGCGCAAAATTCAACAATCGCAAGCCAAGTATCAACATCGATTAACAAACTTACCTAAGCCTGAATATCCGCCAGAGCTGCCAGTTAGCGGTAAAAAAGTTGAGATTGCTGAAGCCATTCAAAAAAATCAAGTAGTGATTATCTGCGGCGAAACAGGCTCTGGCAAAACCACGCAAATCCCCAAAATCTGCTTAGAGCTGGGCCGTGGCGTTGCGGGTTTGATTGGCCATACGCAGCCACGCCGTATTGCGGCACGTTCTGTGGCAAGTCGCATCGCACAAGAGCTACAAAGCCCACTGGGCGAGGTGGTGGGCTATAAAGTGCGCTTTAACGATAAGTTGTCAGAAGGCAGTTATGTCAAGTTAATGACAGACGGTATTTTACTGGCAGAAACACAGGGCGATAAATTTTTAAATGCGTATGACACGATTATTATCGATGAGGCGCATGAACGCAGCCTGAATATCGATTTTCTATTGGGCTATTTAAAGCAGCTATTACCTAAGCGCCCCGATTTAAAAGTGATTGTCACCTCTGCCACTATTGATGCGGACAGATTCTCAAAGCATTTTAACGGCGCACCAGTGATAGAAGTATCTGGCCGTACCTATCCTGTAGAAATCCGTTATCGTCCACTTGGCAAAGCAGGTTTCCGCACCAAAGAAACTGGCGAACCTGAAAATGCGCAATTTGACGCGGATGATGAAACTATTTTTGGTATCGCCAGAAAAGCCAAAACCGAGGCGCGCTGGCTAGAAGAAGATGACGAAGAAGAGGCGATTGAAGAAGCCATTATGGATGCCGCCGATGATTTGTTGTGGCAAGGTGATGGCGATATTCTGGTGTTTTTGCCAGGCGAGCGTGAGATTCGCGATACCGCCGAACACTTGCGTAAATACCAAGGCCGTTCGTCCAAGCTCAAACATATTGAAGTTTTACCCTTATTTGCACGGTTAAGTATTGAAGATCAGCAGAAAATATTCAGGCCGCACAGTAGTCGCCGTATTGTTTTAGCCACCAACGTGGCGGAAACTTCGCTCACGGTTCCTGGTATTAAATATGTGATTGATGCAGGTTTGGCGCGCATGAATCGTTACAGCACTCGCGCCAAGGTAGAGCAGCTGCAGATAGAGAAAATTAGCCAAGCCGCCGCCAAACAGCGCGCAGGCCGTTGCGGTCGCGTTTCAAACGGCATCTGCGTAAGGCTTTATTCAGAAACGGATTTTGACGGCAGGCCAGAATTTACTGAGCCTGAGATTCTGCGCAGTTCGCTGGCCAGCGTGATCCTGCGTATGGCGGCATTGCGCTTAGGCGATGTGACTGACTTTCCGTTTATTGAGCCGCCTTCAACAAGATTAATCGCCGATGGTTACTTATTGCTACAAGAGTTGGGCGCGGTAGACAGCAAGCGACAGATTACGGAAACAGGTTTGCAGCTGGCAAAACTGCCGCTAGACCCGCGCGTTGGGCGCATGATTCTGGCTGCAAAACGTGAAAATTGTTTAAGCGAAATTTTAATCATCGCCAGTGTGTTAAGTATGCAGGATCCGCGTGAACGCCCGATGGATAAACGTGAAGCCGCCGATAATGCGCATAGTAAATTTGCCGCTGAACATTCGGACTTTATGAGTTATCTCAAAATATGGGATTTTTATGATAATGCTTTAAAAACCAAAAAATCCAATAAAGATTTGCTCAACCAGTGCCATGCCAATTTTCTATCTTTTTTGCGACTAAAAGAATGGCGCGAACTGCATGGGCAAATCAAGCAGATTACAGAAGAATTAGAACTAAAGCTAAACACAGAGCCAGCTAACTTTGAGCAGATTCATAAGGCCTTGTTGGCGGGCTTGCTGGGTAATATTGGTTTTAAAGATGGCGATAACGACAGCTATGCTGGCGCACGCGGCATCCGATTTTTTGTGGCGCCTGGCAGCACGCTAAAGAAAACGCGACCTAAGTGGGTTATCGCGGCAGAGCTGGTGGATACTAGTAAATTATATGCCCGTTGTGTGGCGAAAATTGAGCCTGACTGGATTGAGCCTTTAGCCCGTGGCTTAACTGAAAGCCAATATTCAGACCCGCGTTGGGATAGGAAAATGGGTATGGTTAACGCATGGGAGCGTGTTTCCTTGTATGGCTTGACCATTATCCCTAAACGTCGCGTACATTATGGGCCAATTAACCCGCAAGAATCGCGCGAAATATTTATTCGTGAAGCCTTAGCAAATGGCGATTTCGATACAAAATCCGTCTTTTTTACTGCAAATGAGCGCTTAATCGCCGAAGTTGAGGAATTAGAGCATAAGGCGCGCCGTCAGGATGTGTTGGTCGATGAGCACCAGCTATTTGCGTTTTACGATAGCAAAATTCCCGCCGATATTTTCAACGCAGCCAGTTTTGAGAAATGGCGCGAAGGCGCAGAAAAGCTCAACCCTAAACTGCTTTATTTAACTCGGGACGATTTAATGCGTCACGGCGCGGATGCGATTACGGCGGTACAATTTCCTGAAAAAATGTTGTTAAGTGGCATCGATGGTAAGCAATCGATTGAAATCCCACTTAAATATCGCTTTGAACCTAATCATATTTTAGATGGTGTGACTGCTACAGTGCCGCTTGCCTTGTTAAATCAACTAGATCCGACGGCAACCGAATGGCTAGTGCCTGGCATGTTGCGCGAAAAGTTAACGTATTTAGTTAAAGCCTTACCTAAAAACTTTAGACGCGTTTGTGTGCCAGTGCCAGAATTCGTGACAGGATTTTTAGAGCAAAACCCTATCGCACAAGCGCCCATCAAGCCGCTATTAGCAGCGCATATTCAGCGTGTAACGACTTTAAAAATAGGTATTGAAGATTGGGTAGATGAAACGCCTGCGCATTTATTGATGAATTTTAGCGTGGTAGATGATGCAGGGCGTGAGCTAGCAATGGGTCGCGATTGGTGTGCCCTGCAGAAACAATTGGGACAAGCGGCGCAGCTTACGTTTAGAAATACATCACCCGACATTGAAAAAACGGGTTTAAAAAAATGGGATTTTGGTGATTTGCCACAAACATTAAGTTTTGAACGCGATGGCTTAAAGGTGACGGGTTACCCAGCGCTTGAAGATAATATCGATTCTGTTTCGGTTAAGTTATTCGATACGGCCATTGAGGCAGATGCAAATTTACGTAAAGGTGTTTGCCGCTTAATGCGTTTTGAGTTAAAAGAACAGATTAAGCAGCTGGAAAAAAGCCTGCCAAATTTTAATCAATACGCGCTCACTTTTAGAAGCATCATGTCGCCAGATGATTTGCGTGAGGACATGATTACGGCGATTGCCGACCGCGCCTTTATTGGTGAAGATGATTTGCCGCGGACCAATGCCGATTTTATGAAATTAAAAGCCAGAGCGCGAACGCGTTTGCCTGCAGTGAGTCAAGCAATTGTAAGGCAAGTGCAGGCGGTGGCGACTGAGTATCAGTTGCTTATTAATATGCAAGCTAAAATGCCAGCAACGGTGAATCGACTAAAGCGCGATGTTGAGCAACAAATGCATGGTTTGGTTTATAAAAACTGCTTTACACAAACGCCTTGGGAGTATTTACAACATATTCCACGTTATTTAAAAGCGCTAAATTTAAGAATACAAAAACAGCCTGCTAACCCAGACCGTGATGGCAAAAACGCCGCAAGTGTCGGATTAATATGGCAAAAATGGCAAGATAAAATGAATAGTTTGCAGCAGACACACATGGATATTCCACCAGCATTAAACGATTTTCGCTGGCTGATAGAAGAATTGCGCGTATCACTTTTTGCGCAAGAACTCAAAACACCACTGCCAATCTCAAGCAAACGCTTAGATAAAATTTGGGCAGAGATGCGCTTGTAGGTTGAATGCAGAATAACGATAATCAATTTGATGCGTTTTTGTTAGAGCCGCGTGGCGATAAGGTTTTTCGCCTGCAGATAAGCCGTAATACGCTAATCGCCATTATTGTTTCGCTATTGATTCATGCCATTATTTTATTTTTTGTGGTGCCAAAATTTGACCAAGAGGAGTTGGCGGAGTTACCAGCACGTGAATTAGAGGTGAGTTTAGCGCCACCAACGGTTGAAAAAAAAATAGCAGAAACACCCGTAGAACAGCCAGCCACGCCAGTAGAAAAAATACCAGAGCCAATCAAGCCAAAACCCAAAGTCATCGTTCAGAAAACAGAAGCGCCGCCTAAAAAGCCTGTTTTTAAGGTGCCTGATGTATTAAGTACTACAAAGCCCAGCCCTGATAAAACTCAGCCTAATTTGAATATTCCACAAGAGTCTTCACCAACACAGCCTAAGCCAGAAGAAGCGCCTGTGGATATGATGGCTCTTGTCAATCAGAATCGTGCCCGCCGCGCTGCACAAGAGTCAGATGCCGCGCGTCAAAATGCAGAAGCCACTGCGCGCGAATTAGGGCCCAGTGCTGAGCAAAGACGCGATGAAAATATTAAGCGTAATTTTGAAACGGGCGTTAATGGCGTTTTTGAAATAACCAATTTAGAAACACGCACTGCCAGCTTTTCTTTTAACGGCTGGACAAATGATATTAGTAACGCGCGCCGCGAGTTTTTTGAGGTACAAGCGCAATCAGGCCAGGATGTACGTTTAGTGATGATTAAAAAAATGATTAGCTTGATTCGCCAGCATTACAAAGGCGATTTTAACTGGGAATCGCATCGCCTAAATCGCACGATTGTCATGTCTGCAAGGCCTGAAGATAGCGCTGGCTTGGAAGAGTTTATGATGATTGAGTTTTTTGGCCCAAACTATAAAACGCAATAGCATTTAGGATGCGCGATTAAGTCACATTAAAATTGTGTTAATGCATTTCTAATCGCCGATTCATCCAATCCTTTACCAATTAATACGATTCTAGAAATCGGTTCGTCTTCATCCCATCCTTCAAGCAGCGTGGGCGGGTAGGGCGTAAAGTGCACGGCATGAATCGCCAGCGGGGCAGGTTGGTCTTCGGCATGAATAATTCCTTTTAAGCGCAGCAAATTTTTACCGTGTGTTTGGCACAACTTCAAAACCACTGGTTTTAAATCGCGCCAGTTAAGCGGTTTTGGCATAAATACCGTAAAGCTGCTAATTTCATCGTCATGCACAGCTTGCGGCAAAGTGCCTTTTGGTTTGGCTGTGGCTAAAGGCGTACTTTTAATAGGTGCTCTTAGCCAACGCTGCGGTTCTGGCAGTTTGGTGGTGATATCAAATAACCCAACATCAATCACAAATTGTGGGTCTAATTGACCGTTAAGTACGCGATGCTGTGTTGCGCCTGGGTTAATTGCAATCAGTTTTTCTTTTAATTCACTTAACTGTTGTGGCGTAGCCAAGTCAGTTTTGGTCAGCAGTAAAACATCAGCCACAGCCGCTTGTTTACGCGCTTCTGCGTGTTGTTCAATTTGCTGCAATCCGTATTGACTATCAATGGTGACAATCACCGCGTCTAGCCTAAACGTAGATTCAATTACTGGCTCATTCATCAAATTACCCAAAATAGGGCCAGGGTCTGCCATGCCAGTGGTTTCAATCACTAATCGATTGAATTGTGGAATCGCTTGCAATGCACGTTTAAAAAATAGATCGCGCATGGTGTCCGCAAGCTCATTTTTAAGCGTGCAGCATAAGCAGCCGCTACTGAGTAAAACGGTATTGTCGGCAATATGTTCGCTTTCAATATGGGTAGCCAAAATATGGTCTAAGCCTGTTTCGCCCAGTTCGTTAATAATCACCGCCGTGTCACTCATAGCGGGATTAGCCAGCAATTGATTCAAAAGCGTGGTTTTGCCAGAGCCTAAAAAACCAGTGAGTAAAGTAACGGGAATGCGTTTATCCATTTATTTTTCTTACTAAAAAGTTAATGCTGACAGGCGGCACAAATGCCGCTGATATTTAAGTGAATAGCCGTTGCCACAAAATGCTTGGGTAAGCTTTGTGTGATGGCATCATTCGCCTCATCTAAGCAATATACTTGCCCGCAAACCGTGCATTCAAAATGTGCGTGCTGATGTTGCGCATGCTGCGCACTGGCTTTAAAGCGACGCGTTTTATCTGGGCTAATCACGCTGTGCACAAAGCCTTGCGCGCTTAACCAATCCAGCACTCTGTAAATGGTCACGCGGTCAATCGGCTCTGTAATTTGCTTTTGAATCTCAGGATGCGAAAGCGGTAATGGCGCATTTAACAAGGTATCTAGCACTAAAACACGTGCGCTGGTGGGAGTTTGCGCTTGCGCTTGTATCAATTCAAATGCTTTGCTCATGGGCACGAATATACCGTATTTTTAATCTTGCCATCAACAATAAATTCTGCCCAATAGGCACTTACACCCGAATTAAACAAGCTTAATTATGCGGAACACATTAAAATTACGCCTATCGCAATATTTGCACTAAAAAGTTAACCCAAAAAAATGGTTAAGTTTTGCTATGCATCCATTCTTAAACAGAGAAAACTCGCACAATGAATGTGTTTTACGAAGAAGATGGCAGCTTTAAAGTCGCCTCTATCATGTCAGAATCGCCCGCAGCGTTGCAGGTGGAATCGGTTTCGGGCAAGCGCTCTAAAATTAAAGCCAGCAATGTTCTGATGCAATTTGAGTCTACATTGGCAAATTTTATGGAAACAGCGCTTGCCGAAGCTGAAAATCTGGACATCGATTTTTTATGGGAATGCTGCGGTGAGCCAGAATTTGCTTTTGAAGATTTAGCCAAAGAATATTACGGCAAAAAGCCCACTCCGTTTGAGGCCGCCGCTACTGCGATTAAATTACATAGCGCGCCGATGTATTTTTATCGCAAGGGAAAAGGCCGCTATAAAGCCGCGCCAGCCGAAACGTTAAAGCTCGCGTTAGCCGCAGTAGAGCGCAAAAAATTACAAGCCGAGCAAATGGCAGCTTGGGTGACGCAGCTGAACAATAAAGAGTTACCAGAAGGTTTTGCGACAAAAGCGGATGCCTTGATTTATAACCCAGACAAAAATAGTCTGGAATGGAAAGCGATTGACGAAGCAGCGCAAACTTCAGGTCGCTTAGCCTTAACGGTGATGGCGGATTGCGGCTTGATTCAAAACGCGCATGACTATCATTTGGGTGCTTTTTTGCGCGAAATGTTTCCAGACAAAGATGGAAAATCAGGTGTGGATTTTCCACCATTTGAATCGCCAAAAATTGCGCTAAATTTAGCGTTAAGTACGGTGGAATGTTTCAGTATTGACGATGCCACAACAACTGAAATTGATGATGCGTTTAGTTTAGAAACGCTCACAAATGGCAACACCCGCGTGGGGATTCACATCGCTGCACCCAGTTTAGGCGTGCTTGCGGATTCTGATTTAGATGCGATTGTGCTATCGCGATTATCCACTGTTTACATGCCTGGCAATAAAATCACCATGTTGCCAGATAGTATCGTTAAACCATTTAGCTTGGATGCGGGTGAAACTAAACCTGCCTTAAGCTTGTATTTGGAAGTGACGCCAGACTTTGAAATCGTTGCGCACGAAACAAAGTTAGAACAAATCAAAATCGCAGATAATTTGCGCCACGATGCGCTAGAACCGTTTTTTAATGAACATACATTAGAAACTGATAGCGGTCATCCTTATTGGGCAAAGCTTAAATTGCTATTTAGTTTGGCAGAACAATTAGAAATTGCGCGTGGCAAAGCCGATCCAAACCGCGCCTCGCAAATCGATTATAATTTTTATGTGAATAATGGAATCGTCCAAATTATCGCGCGCGAACGTGGCTCACCGATGGATAAATTGGTGGCGGAGTTAATGATTTACGCTAATAGTCATTGGGGTGGTTTGTTAAAAGAGGCGGGTTTTGCGGGTATTTATCGTGCGCAAACGGGCGGAAAAGTGTTCATGACAACTTCTGCCGAACCCCATCAGGGCTTGGGTGTGGCGCAATATGCATGGTGCACATCACCCTTAAGACGCGCGGTGGATTTAATTAATCAGCGCCAATTAATCGCGATGCTGAATACTGAGCCAGCGCCTTACAACGCAGCAGATGGCAAGCTCAATGTGATGATGCGAAACTTTGACCAAACCTATAATGCTTATAGTGAATTTCAAACCCGCATGGAACGCTATTGGTGCTTACAGTATTTGATTCAAGAGCAACTGACGGAAATCACTGCGACCGTTTGGCGCGAAAATCTGGTGCGTATTGATGGCATGTTTTACATCACCAAAGTGCCTAGCTTGCCAGAGCTTAAAGTCGGTACAAAAGTACTATTGGAAATCAAACATATTGATACTTTGTTAATGGAATTAAATTGCAAATTTAAAGCGCTGATTGAAACAAGCGCTTCAGATGTAATTGAACCAGAAGTGATTGAAATCGCGCAAGAAAGTGCTGAAAACCAATAAACATCATGTTTAAATTTAACCGTAAAATTCACAAAAACGTACGTGATGACAGCGTGGTGGAAGTGTCCGAAATCAGTGGCATACGTTCGTTGCATTTAGGGTCGGTGACGATTCAAAGCAGCATGAAAGTGAAAGATCCATTTGCGTTAGAGCTGACTTATACGCGCGGCATGATGGGATTTTTATTGTTTTCTGATGATATTAAAACTGTGCTCACAATCGGTTTGGGCGGTGGCTCTGTACCTAAATATATTTACGCCAATTGCACTAATATCAGTCAAACAATTGTGGAAATCAATCCGCAAATCATCAGCATTGCGCGCAGCCATTTTTATGTACCCGATAATGATGAACGATTCAACGTGATTGAGGGGGATGGTATTGCGTATTTGGCTGAAAATACGAACAGCACCGATTGCTTGATGATTGATGCGTTTGACAGCTTTGGTATTCCGCCGGATTTTTGTAGTCAGGATTTTTTTGATAACTGCGAGATGGCTTTAAAAATTGATGGCATTTTTGCCATTAACTTATGGGGCAGCGACAAGAACTTTGATATTTATCTACAACGCATTGAACAAAGTTTTAACAATCAAACCTTGATGTTGCCAACTGGCAAGCCAGGCAATATTGTGGTTTTTGGCTTCAAAAAAGCGTTAAGTCTAAACCAGAAAAAGCTCAAAGAACGCGCAAAAATCTTAGAAAATACGCACAAAATTGAATTTTCCAGTTTTGTTGAAAAGCTTTGCGAACATAACCAGATTAATTAAGACCTATTGAATGAAGAAACGATAACGCTATGATGAATCAATATTTTGCCACTTGCCCACGCGGGCTTGAGGCTTTGCTGGTCAACGAGTTGAAAGCCAGTAACGCCAAAGACATTAAGCCAACCGATGGCGGTGTGGGTTTTGCAGGAGAGCTGAGTGTCTGCTATCACGCCAATTTACATTCGCGCATCGCTACGCGTATTTTGATGCAAGCAGGGCAGGGCAAATACGCAACGGAAGATGATTTATATCAAGCCGCCTACAAATTGAATTGGCCAAATTGGTTTGATGTGAAACACGATTTTATGGTGAAAGTGACAGGCGTTAAATGCCCGCTTAAAAGTTTAGAATTTGCCACGCTACGCATTAAAGATGCGGTATGCGATAAATTCAGGCAAGTGGTCGATTCACGCCCTTACATCGATACCAAAACGCCAGCGGTGCGCATTCATGCCTATTTAACCGCTGATAGTTACGTTTATTATGTAGATACATCTGGTGACGCCTTGTATCAACGAGGTAACCGCAAAGCCAGTATTGAAGCGCCTTTGCGTGAAAACCTAGCCGCAGGTATTTTGCAATTATCAGGCTGGCAAGCAGGCCAGCCTTTGCTTGACCCAATGTGTGGCAGCGGCACTTTTTTGCTGGAAGCGGCAATGATGGCGTTGAATATTGCGCCAGGATTAAAGCGTGATTTTGGCTTTGAAAAACTCAAAAATTTTGAATCAGACACTTGGAAAAAAATCAAAAATACCGCGCTTAAAAATGCTAAGCCAGTGACTTTTCAAAAACTCTATGGCTCAGATAGCGATTTACGCGCAGTGAGAGTTGCCAAGCAAAACTTAACCGAAGCAGGATTGGCGGAAGCAGTGCAATTAGCGCAAACCAATATTACTGAAGTAGTGCCGCCAGCAGATAGCGGCGTGCTGGTTGCCAATCCGCCATATGGCGTACGAATTGGCGAAGACGAAGAGTTGGCTTTGCTATACCCGAAAATGGGCGAAGCGTTAAAACGCAAATTTGCGGGCTGGAATACTTACTTTTTAACCAACGATTTGCGGTTGCCAAAGTTGATGCGCTTAACACCCAGCAAACGTACGCCGCTGTTTAACGGCCCGCTGGAATGCCGATTATTTGAAATTAAGATGGTAGCCGGCAGTAATCGCAAATGATTTAAAAAATTTGAACAAAAAAACTGGTTAAGTCGGGGTTAAAAATCATGGGAAATCAAGATTCATTACAGCAATTACGCTTGCGTATTAACCAATTTGTACAGGAACGCGATTGGGTGCAGTTTCACACACCTAAAAATTTAGCGATGGCGATGATTGTGGAAGCCGCTGAATTGGTGGAACATTTTCAATGGGATACGCCCGCAGAAAGTGCGCAATTAACGCCAGAAAAACGCGAGGCGGTGAGCCATGAATTGGCAGATACTTTCGTGTATTTGTTAAGGATTGCTGAGGTATTGAATATTGATTTGATTGAGGCGGCGAATCGAAAAATTGAATTGAATGCGCTGAAATATCCAGTTGAAAAAGCCAAAGGCAGCAACGCCAAATATACCGAATACTTAAAAAATTAACCCCAAAAAAAGTGTTAAGTATGTTGCCAATAAGTGGTGAAAATTAAAAAGCCAGCCTGTTTTATTGGCTGGCTTTTTTAAATAAACCCGATTTTATTTTAACGCAGCGAGTGCTGCATCATAATTCGGTTCATTCGCAATTTCTGGTACTAATTCAAGATATTTAATTGTATTGTTCTCATCAATCACAATGACCGCGCGCGCTGCTAATCCCGCTAATTTGCTGGTAAACAACAGCACACCATAATTCATCAGAAAATCGCGACCGCGCATGGTTGATAGGTTCACTACATTTTCAATGCCCTCTGCTGCACAAAAGCGCGTTTGGGCAAATGGTAAATCAGCAGAAATGTTCAGCACCACTGTATTCGATAAACCAGCAGCGTGTTTGTTGAATGCACGAACTGACATCGCGCAGGTTGGCGTATCGACGCTTGGAAAAATGTTGAGTACTTTGCGTTTGCCCGCGTAAGTTTCTAATGTAACATCGGCTAATGCTTTATCAACCAGCGTGAAGTTCGGCGCAGTACTGCCAACTTTTGGCAAATTGCCTGCAACATCGACGGGATTGCCTTTAAGGGTTACTGAGCTAGACATGATTTTTTCCTTTTTAATAAATGATGCGACTTAAAACCGCACATAATTTTGTACTGCTAATCATAAAACAAAAAGCACCTATTTAGAACAGGTGCTTATCGTTTTGAAGCGAAAAATTTTAAATTAAGGCAATAAACTAACTACGCCAGTAAGTTCTCGCTTAAATAGCCAATGGTCATGGTTTGATTATGCAGCACGCTATCGGTTGTATTGGGGCGAGGCGCAAGCTCACCATAAGAATAAAAGCCCGTTAAACTGGTTTGTGGGCCTAGAATCTGCTGCACCAGCTTAATTTCATCTCCTACCAGTTCTGCCATTACGCCTTTACGGCCAACGCAGCTCACACATAATGCCAAGCCTGTTTGATTGGTTTTGTTCGCACTTAAACCATCCATCACTAGGTTTGCAGCAGCGCCTGCGCCATCCACAAGTCTGTCATGATTGGTTTGACATAGACGAACAGTTTCGCCTTCTTCCACGTTGCCAGCAAATGTCAGGCTATTATTTTTGGTATCAATCGCCAACAAAGTACGAATTTTTTCAACATCGCGTTTGCCTTCTTCAATCACCGCCAGTGGAAATTTTAAACCAGTGCCTGGTAAGCCTTTTGAAAAGGCTTCGCCGATGTACATTCTATAAAGCGGCAATGCAGGTTTGCCGTCCATCTCAAATACCACGTTCTTCTCGGATTTAGTCACTGTGCGTGGCGGACCATAAGGTTTCCAGCCCCCTAAAGCACCACTTGCTGTAATGAGCGCAGGCCCATATAAGCCAACTGCAATCACCAGATTATCTGAAACGGTATCGTTATACAGTTGTAATGTTTTAACAAAAGCCCCACCATCACCTGCTAAACCGCCCACAATCGGAATCTCACCTAATACACTTTGAAAGCCTTTTAATAATTCAGAGCCGTTTACATTTAAGCCATCTGAAATCACAATAACTGTGCGTAAAGAGTCTGCTTTTAATTGTTTTGCTAGACCTGCAGCCGCTTCAAAAGAGCTTTGCATGCCAGACATTTTGGTCTGCGCAACACGCTGAACCGTTTTTTCCCACTGAATTGCAGTGATTTGAATACTATCGTCAAAAACACCATTAGGACTAATTTCACCAGATGTGGTGCAGCCAATGACTTGAGCGGTTGGGTATCGCGATTTTAAAAAGCCCTGCAACTTACCTTCGTTAAATCTCTTTATTGAGCCGAAAGCCAATACTAAATTGGCGCTTGCCAGCGGAGAAGTGTTGGGTAAATCTTTGAGTGCCATTTTTGAATCGACGGATTCTTGTCTGATAAGCATTTTTGTTCGCCCCCTGTCATACAACTGTTCTAATAGTTACAATTTATACTGCAATTATTGAGTATTGTTAAAGTATATTATTACAAATATTATGTAAGTGTTGCAAATTATTTTAAAAAATGTAATATTTTGTGTGTACTAATTAAATTTATTGAACTTAATATTGCACTTAAGTGATTAAAAGAATAATGTAAAAACATGTTTTTAGATAGAATATTTTTTAATTCGGTTATATAAGAGGTTTACAATATAACTTGGGGAGTATAAAAACGTGGCACAAGCAAATCTGGCTGGTACAAAAGTAATGGTCATTGATGACAGCAATACGATTAGACGCAGTGCCGAGATTTTTCTTAAATCTGCTGGCTGTGAAGTGATTTTGGCAGAAGATGGTTTTGATGCGTTGTCTAAAATTGCTGATCAACATCCGCAAATTATTTTTGTCGATATTATGATGCCACGCCTTGATGGATATCAAACTTGCGCACTTATCAAGCGTAATGCCCGCTTTAAATCAACCCCTGTCATTATGTTATCAAGCAAAGATGGTTTGTTTGATCGTGCGCGTGGACGCATGGCTGGGTCGGACGAATACTTAACCAAGCCTTTTACGCAAGATACGTTAATTGATGCTATCAACGCATATACCAGCGAGGCTTATCTGAATAACAAAAAAAATGCCGCAGATGTTGCGAGTGAATAAAATAAGGGGTTAATAATGGCGATTAATAAGATTTTGATTGTAGATGATTCGGCAACGGACCGTTTCTACTTAACTGAATTGTTGGAGTCTGATGGTTATCAAGTATTTGCATTAGAAAGCGGTGAGGCCTGCGTAGAGCGCGCCGCTGGCATTGCACCAGATCTTGTTATTATGGATATTATTATGACTGGATTGACAGGTTTTCAAGCCACTCGGTCGTTAACTAAAGACCCTGCTACAGCCAACTTACCCGTCATTTTATGTTCAGGAAAGCTACAAGTAACTGATCATGCATGGGCAGAAAAAATGGGTGCAAAGGCCTGTTTACTGAAGCCGATTCAAAAAGCAGATTTAAAAGTTTGGATTGATAAACTACAAGAATAATTTTAGCGCGAACTAATCAAACATATGTCTAAACAATCACAATTACGCGAATATCAAACTAACATTTTAGCGCGTCTTGAAAATGCTAAAAAAGTTGGCGCAGAGCCGCCAGCTGGTTATTTGGGCGTGTTGATTGGCGGTAAAAATGTGCTGGTTAATTTACAAGAAATCAGTGAAACCTTACCTATTATGGATATTCACAGCGTGCCATTAGTGAAACCTTGGTTTTTGGGGGTGGCTAACGTGCGAGGTGTGCTGTATGCCATCAATGATTTAGCACAGCTCATTGAAAATACATTTACCAATATTTCATCTAGTGCGCGTTTATTACTGATTAGCGATGTGGTCACCACAAATGTGGCATTTATGGTCGATAAACTGATTGGTTTACGCAAATTAGACGAAATGCGCTTGGGTGAGGTGTTGACAGAGGACCATATCTGTTTAAAAAACCAGACCTATCAGGATAGCGAAAATCGTACTTGGTATTTACTGGACTGCGATAAGTTAATACGCTCAAAAGATTTTGCAACGCCTTATGCGACCTAGGTATTTTAGGCATTTAGCTTAATGGTTAATGTTAACAATAGTAAAAGCAACAATAGCAGCAAAAAAAGTATTGGAATTTTAAGTATAAAAATTTAAAAAAGTTTCATAGTTTTAGTCGTTAATAAATGGTTAATTTTAGTCGTTAAATAGTTAGATTTAATTATCTTCAAATACATCAAATACATTGAGATAATTTGGTAAAACTTAAAGGAATCAACATGGCACTCAATATGCAAGCAATTAAAGAACTCCCATCAAAAATAAAACAATTATTTACCATGAAACCTTCAGGCGGCGGTAGCCGTGGTTATGGTCAAGTGATTGGACCTGTGATTGGTTTAATTATTTTTATTGTTTTGGCTTTCTATGTGATTAGTCAGGTGCGTGTGGGCGGTCCAGTGTATGACAAAATTAAAACTAACGATAATTTGCGTGCGGATATTCTGCCACCGCCTCTTTATGCGGTAGACGCGTTTGCGGCTGTAAACGAGGCTTATGTGGCAACAT
>JAKFVB010000046.1 GCA_021732405.1 Methylotenera sp. | reverse complement strand
CAAGATATCGGTGACTAAATTCACCAGCACATAGCTTAGCGCTATCACCAGCACACAGGCTTGTGTCACAGGGTAATCGCGCTTTTCAATGCTTTCCACTAGCAAACGTCCTATACCATCCCAGCTGAATATGGTTTCGGTAATGACGGTGCCAGCCAGTAAACTACCCATTTGCAAACCGACGATGGTAATAATCGGCAATAAAGCGGCGCGCAAAGCGTGGCGCAGAATCACGGTAGATTCGGCTAACCCTTTTGCACGTGCGGTGCGTATATAGTCGTCATTCAGCACTTCAAGCAAACTGGTGCGCGTCATGCGCGTGAGTATGGCGCTTAAGCCAAAGCCTAAAGTCAGCGCAGGCAAAATAATCGATGTGCCTGAATCCATGCCACTGACTGGTAGCCAGCCCAGCCATAGCGCAAATACCAGCATGAGAATTGGCCCCAACCAAAACGCAGGCATGGCAGATAAGCGAACACTCACTAGTGTGACCACTAAATCTTGCCAATGACCAGCCTTAAGTGCGGCGTATATGCCTAATGGAATGCCGATACTTAACCCGATAAAAAGTGATAAAAATGCCAGCTTAAGTGTGGCGGGATAACGCGCTTTAATTAAATCAATAATCGGTGTTTTGGTATGAATAGATCTGCCAAAATCGCCACGGGATAATGCTGCAAGATAGTGGCCAAACTGTTGAATTAACGGCTGATTTAAACCCAAATCGGCGCGCAAAGCCTGCCTATCTGCCACACTCGCCGATTCGCCCAACATGACTTCAACTGGGTCACCAGGCACAGCATGAATCAATAAAAAAGTGAGCAATAATACGCCGAAAATCACAGTGACAAAACTTAGCGCGTGTTTCAAATATGTCACTGGCTAACCTTGCTTGTCATTCTAAAATCAGCACTGATGTGCCCGCCTCAACCAAATCAAACAATTCAATCATATCGCTATTACGCATACGCACACAGCCGTGCGAACCAATTACGCCCATTTGTGTAGAGTCGGGAGAACCATGAATATAGATATAACGTTGCATGGTATCCACATTGCCGAGGCGATTGAAGCCTATTTCAGTACCACTTAACCATAAAATCCGAGTCAAAATCCAATCGCGATTCGGAAACTGCGCCATTAATTCTGGCGTGCAGATTTCGCCAGTTGGCCTGCGTCCCACAAACACGGTATTCGGCAAGGCGCCTGCACCAATCTTGGCGCGGATAATATGATTGCCTAATGGCGTGCAGCCGCTATTTTTTTCGCAACCCACGCCATTAGCCGCAGTAGAAACAACATAGCGCGACTTAACACCGCCAAAATCATCAAAAAGCGTTAAAGTTTGGTGTTGAATAGAAATTTCGATGCGCATAGTCGTTTATTGTAGCTGAGCTTTTTGCTATTGAGCTTGCAATTTATTGCCTTGTAATTGTAGTTAAGTCGTCCCAGTTTCCGTCTGACTTAGGCGAATAATGGCTGATATTTTGGCCCATTGCAGCAAATTGCCCTTCGTACCACAGCGGAATATACGGCAATTGTTGCTGAATACGTGCCGTTGCGGCTGACCAATTTTCTTCTGCAAGCAAGCTATCCAGCGTTTTATCGATATACCTGCCACGGTTAAAACCATTGGGTGGAAAGTTGTTGCTGCCAAACGCTTTTGCATAGATTTCTGGCGTTTTGATACCTACCCAAGTTAGGCCGAACAACTGAAAATTGCCTTGTTTAACATCCGCAAAAAAAGTACCCCAGTCTAAGCTTTTAATCTGCAAATCAATGCCCGCTTTTGCCATTTGCGCTTGCAAAATGGTGGCAAAGCGTAAACGTTGCGCATCAGTGCTGGTTTTATAAATCAGTTTTAATGGCAGCTTAATGCCTGCCTCATGCAGTAATTGCTTGGCTTTTTCGGGGTTGTAATCGTAAGACTCTAAATTATTGTTTGCGTTGGTATAGTGTTCTGGCGGCAAAATCGCATTCGCAGTACGCGACTGCTGCACCATCACTTGCTGGATAATCGCCTCACGGTCTATAGCATAAGCAATCGCTTGACGTACTTTTAAATTCTGTAAAGTGGCATCTTGCATATTTAAACCAAGATAAGAAAAGTTAGCGCCCACCGTGGTTTTAACCTTAATTTCAGGCTGGCTTTGCAAATGTTTAACCAACTCTGGCGGTAAATCTCCCTGAATCAAATCGGCCTCGCCACGCAGCAACTTAAGCACGCGTACGGTTGGGTCTTTTACTTCTGTTAGGATGATTTGTTGACTATCCTTAACGCGCTGCAACACCAGCTTGCTATCCCAGCTTACAAATTTCAACGCACCGCTGCCGATTGGATGATGTGCAAAATCGTGATTGTTGGCGATTAAATCAGCAGGTAAGATGCCGATAATTAATTTGGATGGGAAATGGCTATCTGCTTGTTTTAATTCAAATAAAATAGACTCGTTATCTAGAACCTTAATGATCTTAATATTGGCAAATTCTGCTGAATGCGGTGAATTTTTTAAGTGCAAAATCGAATCATAAGTGGCTTTCACATCCAGAGACGTTAAAGCAGCTTGATGATGAAACGGCGTGCGTTTTGACTGCAATGTAAATTGATACTGAGTAGCATTAATCAAAACCCAAGTCGCCAGTACGGGCTTGGGTTTTAAAGCTGCATCAAAATCAACAAGTGGTTGATAAACAAGCCGATTCACCCGTTCAGATGCAGCATCGGTGGCATAACGTGGGTCTAAATTGAGTGGGGCTTGGGCGATGGCAAACTGTATGGGTGCCGCGCTATTTTCTGATGATTGAGTAGCAGGCTGGCAAGCACATAAACAAAACAAAACCAGCAGGAAAAAGAAGCTTTTCATGCCGCTAGTTTAACCGATTTGCAGGCAATTAAGCTGGCGGACGAATGCGTGAATTACAGCAAGTCGTGCAATTTAAATTGCAGCGTTACAGCCAGCGGCTCAGTTTCTTTAATGGCTTGCGCTAATGATTGATCTGACTTTACAGGGCCAATTTGTTCGCACATCGCAACATAGCTGTAATGAATAATTTTTTGCATAATCGGTAAACTATAGTTGGCTGCCAATATAGGTCTGCGCTTTGCTAGCCACTGCTTTAAATGCATGCTGCGGCGTTCATCCATTTCTAATTTAGCGCTTTGATCAATCACAAATTGCCGAATATTGCGTTCATCATGATCATTTACTTTTAAGAGCATTTGCTCAAAAAGATGAATGAATACCTGCGTTTTTCCGTCTTGAACATGTTGAGCAGCGGGCGGCAGGCTGGATTCAGCTTTCATCGCATCAATGGGGTCTGCCAGCAATTGCTCAATGGGCATATCCATGGCATTAAATATAGAGCCCAGTATTTTTGCACGCTGCTCTTTGAGTTCTGGTGTGCTGCAACAGCGCGCCACAAAAACGCTCAATGCATATTTGGGTTTTTCACTATAATCTTTTTGCCATAATGATATGGCTTGATACAGTTCATGATCATCGAAATAGGCGCGCATGCCTGTGTAGATGGCGCGGCGGCGGTGAATTAAATCCATTTTTATCCTAAATTAGGCATTAAGTATTTACTAATATGACCACTAAATTATTGTTTAATTTTTAACTCTTTAATTCTTTAAGTCTTTAATATTTTCTGGATTATATGCGTTATTTGTCCCGAATTCTGGGTAGCCAATTTCGCCATGTTCGGTGACGTCTAAACCGCGCTGTTCATGCATGGTGCTTACACGCAAGGTGGTTACTTTGGAAATCACAAAATACATGATAAGCGCACTAAAAAATACCCACACAAACGCGGCGCCAATGCCGATTAACTGCACGCTAACTTGATGCGCGTTAAACATATTGCCAGTTAAAAATAACCCCGCTGCTAATGTACCCCAAGCACCGCAAATGCCATGTACAGAAACCGCACCAACCACGTCATCTAAACGCATTTTTTCTAGCAGCATGACACCAAGCACGCTTAAAACTCCGCCAATTGCGCCTGATAAAGCTGCGTATGGCGGCTGCATGCTGGCACAGCCTGCGGTGATAGCAACCAAACCTGCAATACTGCCGTTGACTGCGTTGGTCATCAATGCTGGCTGGCGCGTTGCAAAGCTCATTAACATGGCAGCTACCGCACCTGCAGCACCTGCTAAGTGCGTGTTAAGTAAAATGAGCCCAATGTTGGTGCCAGCAGCTAAAGTACTGCCGCCGTTAAAACCAAACCAGCCAAACCATAATATAAAACCACCAATTGCAATAAAGCTGAGATTATGGCCAGGCAAAGTGCGTGCTTCGCCTTTTGGGCCAAAGCGCCCCAAGCGTGGGCCCAATAAAATAATGCCTGCTAGTGCGCACCACCCACCTACGGAATGCACAACGGTTGAACCCGCAAAATCAATAAAACCCATTTGCTTTAACCAGCCACCATCGCCCCAAGCCCAGCTACCAAATACTGGATAAATAATGGCCGTAATGCCGCAGGTACCAATTAAATAAGCAATATAATTGGTGCGCTCTGCCATGGCGCCACTCACGATAGTGGCGGCTGTGGCGGCAAACATCATCTGAAAAAACAATAAAGTAAAATCCCAATCGGGGGCTTTTGCCAGGCCAAAAAGTGTCGTGCCTATCCAGCCAGATGGGTTGTAACCGAACATTAATCCGTAGCCAACCAGCCAAAATAACAGGCTGCCCACACACAAATCCATGTAGTTTTTCATCATCACATTGACTGCATTTTTAGCACGCACCATGCCTGTTTCTAGCATCGCAAAGCCTGCTTGCATTAAAAATACCAACGCGCCAGCAATCGCTATCCATACCGTGTGCGTGGCAGATGGGCTTAAAGCATCGCTGGCAAAAACTAGATTGGGTGAAATAAGTATGATGACAAAGCACAAAAACGGACTGGCAGCGGCTAATTTCATGCGGATTCTCTTATCAAAAATTGAAATAAATAGGCGTATCAGAGGCTTGTAAGCATGAAAAATGCCAGTTTTAATCATTTGCTACGTAATGATCAAAACTGGCATTAAAAAACCGTATTTAGGATAATCTTAAACTTACATAAGCGTAAATAAGGCAATCGATTCCACATGGCTGGTGTGCGGGAACATATTAATCACGCCTGCCGCACTTAAGGTGTAACCTTTTTCATGCACTAAAACCCCTGCATCGCGCGCCAATGTTGCGGGGTTGCAAGATACATAGACAATCGTTTGCGGCGCAGTAGAAGTGTCGATTGCTCGCACCAATTCATAGGCGCCATCGCGCGGCGGGTCGATTAGCCATTTATCAAACTTGCCCAACGTTAACAATGATTCTGGCGTCATTTTAAACAAATCGGCCACACCAAATTTCACATGATTTATATGGTTAAGTATGGCGCTTTCATTGGCTCTATCCACCAAATTAGCCAAGCCTTCTAAACCCAGCACATTTGCACCACTGCGCGCGATTGGCAACGTGAAATTACCGATACCGCAAAAGAAATCGGCAATTTTTTCACCTTTTTGAGGCATTAACAATTGCATGGCGCGCCGAATCATTACCTGATTGATGTGCGGATTCACTTGCGTGAATTCGTTTGGCTTAAACGGATAAGTTAAACCAAACTCTGGCAAACTATAACTTAACGCGGCACTATTCAACGGCCAAAAAGGCTTAATCGTATCTGGGCCTTTGGTTTGCATCCAAACCTGCACTTGGTGTTTTTCTGCAAACGCTTTAAATAAGGCCTCATCTTCAATAGTTAACGCATCCATAATGCGGAAAATCAAGACGATTACGTTGCCTTCGCCAACTGCTAATTCAATCTGTGGCAATTTATCGCGAATGCTTAACTGCACAATCATTTGCTGCAAAGGCGCGATTAAAGCCGAAAAGGCTGGCACAAGCACTTCGCACGAATCCATATCCGCCACATAACGCGTGGCTTTTTCGTTAAAACCCACCAATACTCTTTGTTTTTTCTCTACATATTTCACGCTTAAGCGCGCTTTGTGGCGGTAGCCCCAAGTTGGACCGTAAAGCGCTGGCAGCATATTGTCTGGCTTTACTTTGCCGATATGCCATAAATCATTTTCCAGCAAACGCTGCTTGGCAGCCACTTGTGCATTGGCATCTAAATGCTGTAATTTGCAGCCACCGCACAAGCCAAAATGCGGGCATTTTGGTGTTACGCGTTGATTGGATTGCTTCAAGATATCGATAACTTTAGCTGTTTCATAGCTAGGTTTAATCTGCTGAGATTGATAAGTAACACGCTCATTTGGCAATGCGCCATCTATAAAAATGGTTTTGCCATTCACATGCGCAACGCCGCGCCCCTCTTGGTCTAATGACTCAATAGTGGCGGTTAAAATAGGATTTAAAGTGGGATCTTGACGACTTTTATTGCGATTTCTTCTCATGCCGACATTTTAACCGAAAGCGATGTGTTAAAAGTTGGGTATTACAGTAATGTGAAAAAATTTGCTAAACTGCCTGCAAAATAACAGTTAAGTACTTAAAATTATTGATACGGAATTATTCTGAGGGGGCTACTCACATGATGCATATTATTCAAACAAAACTTAACCCAATTTTAGTACTGATATTGGCATTATGTATCTTTGAACAGCCCAGCTACGCACAGTCACTTGCAACGCTTAAATCACCCACAGGTATTGCTTATCTATCAGGCGGAATTGGTGAAGAAGAAGTGCTAACAATGCGCGCTCAAGCCAAAAAATTCACGCTGAATTTATTGTTTTCAGAGGGCACTAGCGGCCGCTCCGTGACGAATGTGAATGTGAATATTTATAACGAACAAGACGAACGTGTATTTAGAATTGTTGGCTCAAAACCAATGCTTTACGTGAATTTACCAGCAGGTACTTACTTAATTTTAGCCAATAATAATGGCCAAAAATTGCGCCATAAGGTATCGATTGAAGATAATGCCAATAAAAAAGTCATTTTAAATTGGAAAGACACAGTTGAAGAAGATTTATCCGCACATGAATAAAAGTATTTAAGTCTACCAGGCAGCCAAAAACTCTGTCCAATGTGGCGTTTTGTTATCTAGCGCGTAACCACTTAAAGTATCGCGCACCAATTGTATTTCTGCTTCATATTCAGCCTTATTTAAATGACCGCGCATCAGCTGAAAGCGCAAATAAACCAAATGTGTATTGGCCACATCGGTTTCACAATAATTGCGTATCTCTTCTATTTTTCCTGCTTTAAATGCATCCCACACCTTGCTTCCATCCATACCCAACTTGCCTGGAAAGCCACATAATTTTGCTAAATCATCCAGCGGGGCATTGGCGCGTGCATTATACAAAGCCAGCAAATCCATTAAATCTAAATGCCGCGTATGGTAACGGCTGATGTAATTATTCCATTTGAAATCTTTATTGTCATCGCCTAAATCCCAGTATCTTGGCGCAACCACGTTATTGACCATGGCACGATAATGCAAAACTGGCAAATCAAAGCCACTACCATTCCAAGAGATAATTTGCGGCATATATTTTTCAACACCATCAAAAAAACGTTGAATGATTTCTGCTTCGGTGGAGTTGGCATCCCCCAAGGTCCATACTTTAAAATTATTGCCCTCGCGCAACGCGCAAGAAATAGCACAGACTTTATGCTGATGTAGCGGCAAAAACTCACTGCCATTATGTTGGCGACGCTGATGCAGCGCGATATTGGCGACATCTTCATCAGATACGTCGCTAGGTAAATCCAGCAAAGCACGCAGACCAGCGGTATCTGGAATTGTTTCTATATCGAATACTAAGGTTGGGGTCATGTTAAGTAATTCTGATTATTAGTATCTTAGCGGCCTGTGCAAGTAGGCTGTTTTAGCTCTTTGCAATATTTAAAAGCTTCTGGCTTTACACCGCCGCCAACAATCACATAAGGCGCAAAACAATCCTGACTTTTTTTGTATTCTTGTATTTGTTTTTCACAGTTATCACGGCTGTTAGTACTTGTGTTTGGTACATCTTTTAACTGTGGGGTTTCTACTGCAATGGGTTGTGATTGTTCTGGTTTAACAAGCGGTTTAGATTGTGGCGCAGCCTCGTTGTTATTTCCAAAAGAAGTATCATTCTGCTTAATATCTACTTTTTCTGATTTCGCTTTATATTTGTCAGGCACCTTGTCACCATAATGTGTTGTGCCCTTTTCATCCACCCATTGATAGACTGCTGCTTGACTGAATGCGACGATAGCTAACCCCAAAACCAGCATTAAAAACTGTTTAATATGCATATTTTCACCAATCATTATTCCGTTAAACGATTATTTCTTCACCCAGCCACCTGCATTTTGGTAATACCAGCCACTTTGCGCTTTATCTACCCAACGCCCAGCAAAAGTGCTGCGAATTTCGCCCGCCCACTCTGGGTGACCATTACCCACAGCGATTTCCTTATATAGCGCTGTACGGTCACCATTTTCTGCAGCAACCAAGCTATTAATACCACCGCGGTCTTTTAATGGCACAGCAGTAGCATCGCGCACAGCAACCAGTCCATCGGCGGTTAAACCAACTGCGCCACTGCTGTAATGTGGGCTTAATTGGGCGTGGCGCGCTTGCATGCTGTTTTTGATGGCAGCAATCGCAGGCGTATTGACATCTAAATCGGCAGCTGCACTAACCCAGCTGCTACTGAATAATGTAGCGGCTAATAAACTTAAAACGGTAAAGAGTTTTTTCATGGCAATTCCTTAATATTAAGTCTGCGTTAATTGGCTGGTGCATTGGCTGGCTTGGCTTCTGCAGGCTCGGTTTGTGTAGGCTTTGCTGGCGGCTCTTCCCCAGGTTTAAGTTGCCATACTTCATCAATAATTTTATCGGCTGCTTTTTCTGCCGCAGCGGCCGGAAAGTAAATATTAATGGTGACGCAAGCAGGTATTAATAAAACAAATACCCCAATAATGCTTATTTTTTTCATCATTTATTCCTAATTCATTCTTATGTTAAATCTCAAGTTAACGCTTAATTCACAATCACTTTGGTGTTGCTATCAGTAATGCGTTTAATCCTGCCCAACAAATCTTCTAGGCTCACTTTTTGTGTGTAGCCATTTACATTAACGGCAGGTATGCCTTTACCCTTAACGATGATGTAGCCTGTTGAGGTTGACTCTACCCCACCCATTTCACAAACATCTTGCCTTAATTTGCAGCTTAAGCCTATTTTTTCGTAATTAAATTCTTTAAAGAATCGCAAAAAAGTGCGTTGCAAAGCGGCTGCCGTGCCTTCGCCACCCAAAGCGGTGATATTTTCTACTGCGCGTTGCGATATTTTTTTTAAATGTTTGCCATCGCTGGTTTGAATGGATGCATCCAATTGCACGGGTTTCCAGTTTTCTAGCACCATGTCTTTTACATCGCCATCCAGCTTGCCCTCAATAGCACCAAAACTAAACGTGCGCGTTAAATCACCCAAATCTAAATTGCGCATTTGCAAATCGGCATATAAGCGCGGCGCCACGCCTAGCGGGTCATCAATCACTAAATCGTTCATGCTAATGCTGCCGCTAAACGCATTAAAAGTCATTGCACCATCCATATTCAGCTGTTTGTTGGCATAAGTGACCAGCGGAATTTGGCCAGAAATCTGGCCTTTCATCGTTGGCCAGCCCAATGCTTTGCTAAATTCGTTTAAAGTAATCGGCACTAAATCCAACCGTAAATGCCATGCCCAGTTATCACCCAAGCGTACCGCAGATACATCAGACAAACTTAACGCGCCATCTAAAACGGGCAGATCTAATTTTGGTGCGGTAAGCGAAAATCGGTTAATTTCAGCGGTTAACTTGGTTTCGCGTAAGCCTATTTTGAGCAAATGCCCGCTTTTGTAAGCCAGTTGCAGATTTTTGGGCTCATCATAATCCCAAGGAATGTGCGCGTTGATATGGCTAAAACCAAATTTTCCATTTTTGTCTTCAATATTGGCATCGCGCAGATTCAACTCAAAGCTGGTTGGCGCAAAATTCTTAATTTCAAATTTCCAATCAGCCTTGCCAGATACTTCCATATTGCCAAAGGCTGATTTTTCCGCCATCGGTTTTAAAAAAACCGCATAAAGCCCTGCAAAATCCACATCTTTGGCACTCACTTTCACATCTTCTACAATTTTTGTTTTGATATTAATGGTGGCTGTTGCCTGCATTTTTCCCACTTCATTCACCAACAAACTGGCATTTTGAATATTGAGAATATCTTGCTTAAACGTACCATTAATTTCAAACGTATTTCCCGCTTTACCAAAGTAAAATGGTTGCCAATATAGCTCGCCTGCTGTCCAACTAATTAACCCATCCCATGCCCAAGTGTCTGTTGAGATTATTTTTTTTGCCGCCATTTTTATTTGGCCAGTCAGCTTTTCGCCTGCATGCAAGCCAGCTTCATCGCTAAAGTTAGCGCCATTAAAATCAATATCTAGCGCAAAATCGGATGGGTGACTAACAAAGTTAACAGAAAAAGGCGCGCTAATTTGTTTGGATTTAAATTGCCCATTTAAGCATTGCGCTTGGCCGATTTGTTCAGTTAAAAACTGGCCGCACTTTAAATCAAAATGCGCAAATTCTTTTTCATTTGTCGGTTTTAAATCAGCATTGAGTATCAGCGTTGGCTGTGCGCCTTTTAAATCGACTTGGAATTTGGCGTTCTTAAGTTGGCCAACAGGCGCATTCACCTCGCCAACTGTTATTTGAATGCTACTGATAGCGGCTGCCTGTTGCGTAAAACCGATGAAAATCAAGCAAATTAACAACAGCCGCAACATAATCAATCAGGCTGGGAAAACACCTGTAGAAAGATAACGGTCGCCCCTGTCACAAACAATAGAAACAATCACGGCGTCTTTAAGTTCTTTAGATAATTGTAGTGCTGTGAAAAGCCCACCACCGCTGGATATGCCAGCAAAAATACCTTCTGATGTCGCTAGTTTTCGCGTCATATTCTCTGCATTTTTTTGGGATACGTAACGCAATTCATCCACACGTTTTGCATCAAAGATAGTCGGCATATATTCCGCTGGCCATTTGCGAATACCTGGAATCTGTGCACCCTCTTCTGGCTGCACGCCGATGATTTGAATATTGGGATTCTGCTCTTTTAAATAACGCGAAACGCCCATAATCGTACCTGTAGTGCCCATGCTGGCCACAAAATGTGTGATTTTTCCTGCCGTATCGCGCCAGATTTCTGGGCCTGTGGTTTCATAATGGGCTAAAGGATTATCTTGATTTCCAAACTGATCCAGCACAATGCCCTCGCCTTCCGCCTGCATTTTCATCGCCACATCGCGTGCCAATTCCATGCTTCCGTCTTTCGGCGTTAATACCAGCTCGGCGCCATAAGCTTTCATGCTTTGGCGACGCTCTACACTTTGGTTTTCTGGCATCACCAGCACCATTTTATAGCCACGCATAGCAGCCACCATGGCTAAGGCAATGCCTGTGTTACCGCTTGTTGCTTCGATTAAGGTATCGCCAGGTCTAATATCGCCACGCGCTTCTGCACGCGTAATCATGCTGTAAGCAGGCCTATCTTTAACTGAACCCGCTGGGTTATTGCCTTCTAATTTCAGCAAAATTATATTGCTGGAGTTGGGGTTTAAGCGTTGCAGCTTAACCAGCGGCGTATTGCCAACATAGTGATCTAAAGTGCTTTCTAAGCTATTGATATGCATACGATTAAGTCTTTTATTGATTCTTTAAATTTTTAAAATACATGGTTGTAAATGTGGTTAATACAATCACAACTGGCCCTGCAAAAACACCGTAATAAATCATATAGGCAATGCCTGCCTGCGCGCCAGCATGCGCAAATGCGTGCCAAAACGTGAAGTTGTTGAATAAACCATAAATAAATAGCGCTGCCAAGAATAGTGCGAATACACTTAACCCGTATTTAAGGCCAATTTTCCAGTGATTTAACATGTTAAGTTTTATGCTCTTTTTGCGATTAAATAAACCGCAAAAGCTGCGAAGCCTAAAAAGGAAATTAATCCTAATTGCGGCAATGTTAAGCCTAAAAATGTCCAATCGATAGCCGCGCAATCGCCTGTGCCGCGAAACAGCAACTTAAAGGCTTTTTGTAGCGGAAAATTCTCAAACATATAATCAAAACCCACGCCGCAATCGGCAATCATACTTTCGCGATTGGCTTGCAAATACCAATGCCGGATTGCTACGCCTGCACCGCCCAGCGCAGTTAACACTTGAAAGACTGCGAATATTTTTTTAAATATGCTGCTAACTGGAATGAATGCAGCGATTAAAAACAGCACACCCAAACCCATAAATACCATGCGCTGCGTGATGCATAATGGGCATGGCTCTAATTTATAGGTGGTTTGAATCACTAAGGCCAAAGCCACAATGCCGAAGCATAGAACAAAGCCCAGCAAATAGCCGCGTTTACCCGTTAATAATGTGTTGAATATTTTTTGTAACATATGTGTTAACGCCTATAATTCGATTAATAAACGATTGTAATAGATAAAGCATAATTGATAAATCCGCATGACTGAACTCACAAACAACGCCGACCAGCAAATTTTACCCGCCAATATGATGACAGTAAGTGAACTGAATCGTTTGGCGCGCGAAGTATTAGAGCAATCTTTTCCGCTATTTTGGGTGTCGGGCGAAGTGTCTAATTTTACTCGCGCGGCAAGCGGCCATTGGTATTTTTCGCTTAAAGACAATACGGCGCAAGTGAAATGCGTGATGTTTAAAGGCCGCAATAGTTATGTGGATTTTATACCGCGTGAGGGCGATAAAATCGAAGCCAGGGCAACTGTGACCTTATATGAAGCGCGCGGCGACTTTCAGTTAACGGTTGAATTTGTGCAAAAAGCGGGTTTGGGTGCGCTGTTTGAGGCGTTTGAGAAACTAAAAGCGAAATTGGCGCATGAGGGTTTATTTGATGCCGCTTTTAAAAAACAAATTCCCATTAGTCCACAAACCATTGGCATTGTAACCTCGCCCGATGCGGCAGCGCTGCGTGATGTATTAACGACTTTAAAGCGCCGCAATCCTAATATTCAAGTGATTATTTACCCAACGCCTGTGCAAGGCAAAGGTGCGGCACAGTTGATTGCTAAAGCGATTCACAGCGCAAGCCAGCGTGCAGAAGTGGATACGCTGATTATTTGCCGTGGTGGTGGCAGTATAGAAGATTTATGGCAATTTAACGAAGAAGTGGTGGCGCGCGCGATTGATGATTGCCCGATTCCCACTATTTCTGGAGTTGGCCATGAAACCGATTTTACCATCTGTGATTTTGTGGCGGATATGCGCGCGGCAACGCCAACCGCGGCGGCAGAGTTGGCTTGTGCAGATATTAGAGTGTTGCAGAATCAATTACTTAACCTGCAAAATCGGCTGAATAAACAAATTAACTTTTTGCTGAACCAAACCGCCCAAAAGCTGGATTTTTTAGCGCGGAGATTAATTTCACCTAAACAGCAAATTGAAAATCGTGCCGCGCAAATTAAACAATTACAGCATCGCTTAAATTTGTCCATGCAACAAAACATGCAAATGCATCAACACAAGTTATTAAGGCTTGCCAGCAGTATTGAGCAGCTAAACCCTAACGCTGTACTGGCAAGAGGTTACGCCATCGTACATAGTGAAACGCATCAAAATGATTTGCTAAACCCTGTGCCGCAAAAACTGATTACCGATGCGCAGCAAATCAACCCAGAATCGCGGCTGAACATTACGTTTTATAAAGGCAGCGCAGCAGCTAAGGTTATCAGTATTAAAAATTAACTTAATTTAATGCGGTTTGCTATTGGTTTGACCATTCAATTGGTTGATAATACGCAATCGTATTAGCCGTGTATCAATATGGACAATCAAACTCCTCGCAAAGCAGCTCTACCCACCATGGCTTTAGCCGCTCTTGGGGTCGTATTTGGCGACATTGGCACCAGCCCGCTTTACACCATGAAAGAGGTTTTTTCAGTGGGGCATCATCCGCTTCCACTGAACGCTATGAATGTTTATGGCATTTTGTCGCTCATCACATGGGCGCTCATCTTAATTGTGTCGGTTAAATACGTGGCGTTTATTATGCGTGCCGATAACCGTGGCGAGGGCGGCATTATGGCGTTGCTGGCATTGGCATCCAGAAACGCTGAGGGCAACAGCAAAAAACAGCGCAATATTATGCTGCTAGGCATTTTGGGCGCTTGTATGTTTTATGCTGATGGCATGATTACACCTGCGATTTCAGTGCTTTCTGCGGTTGAGGGTTTAGAAGTGGCTGCACCCAGTTTACATTCTGCCATTGTGCCGATTACGCTATTTGTGTTGTTTTTATTGTTTTGGGCGCAAAGCAAAGGCACCGCGATTGTTGGTGCCTTTTTTGGGCCTGTGATGTTGTTGTGGTTTGGTACTTTGGGGCTATTGGGCATCATTAATATTATGCATGACCCCACCATATTAAACGCACTTAACCCCATTTGCGCGGTTAAATTCTTTATGATTCAACCTTGGATTGCCTTTGTGGCATTAGGTGCAGTGGTACTGGCGGTGACAGGGGCTGAGGCTTTGTATGCGGATATGGGACATTTTGGGCGCTACCCCATCCGCCTGGCTTGGTTTGGTTTTGTGCTACCTGCTTTACTCATGAATTATTTTGGTCAAGGTGCATTAATGTTGCATAACGCTGACTCGATTAAAAATCCTTTTTACATCATGGCACCAGAATGGGCGCTATTCCCTTTGATTATTTTGGCTACTTTAGCCACTGTAATCGCTTCGCAAGCGGTGATTGCGGGCGCATTTTCAGTATCACGCCAAGCCTTGCAACTGGGCTACTTACCACGTATGCACATTCAACACACATCCGAAAGCGAACAAGGCCAAGTTTACATGCCGCGCGTAAATTGGGGCTTAATGATTGCTGTGATGGCTTTGGTGATTGGTTTTGGTAGCTCTGGCGATTTAGCCGCTGCATACGGCATTGCGGTGACAGGCGATATGGTTATTACTACTTTGTTAGCCTCTGTGGTGTTTAGAGAAATTTGGCGGTGGAGTAAGTTAAAAACTGGTTTATTAGTCGCTTTATTCTTAGTGATTGATTTAGCTTTTTTTGGTGCAAACGTATTAAAAATTCCAGACGGTGGCTGGGTTCCTTTAGTGATTGGCGTGATAATTTTTGTGTTAATGCTCACTTGGAAAAATGGCCGCACATTGGTATACAACCGCCTAAAATCAGAATCGATGGCGATCGAACCATTTATTGAAGCGATTGGCGCACACCCGCCGCCACGCGTGCCCGGCATTGCGGTATTTATGACGCCAAACCCAGATGGCGTACCGCATGCGATGCTGCATAATTTAAAACACAATAAAGTGCTGCACGAAAAAGTGATGATTTTAACCGTTAAGTTTTTAGATGTGCCGCATACCAACACTGAAGAGCGCGTCACGGTTGAAGCGATGTTGCATGAGTTTTACCGCGTAACGGTGCGCTATGGTTTTAAAGATGAGCCTGATTTGCCGCGCGATTTATTATTGTGTGCTGCCAGAGGATTAAGTGTGGACCCCATGGATACCTCATTCTTTATCGGTAAAGAAATTTTAATCGCCTCTGAAAAGTCTGGCATGGCAATTTGGCGTAAAAAAATATTCGTTGGCTTATTCCGCACTGCAGAGACCATTACCAATCAATTTAAGTTACCGCCCAACCGCGTTGTTGAGCTGGGCTCGCAGCTTAAAATTTAATCCATTTCAATATGCTTAAAATGACTATCAACCATTTTTTGATTTAGACGTTACAACACAAACATTGCTTGTGTATCCACTTAGGAAATCATGATGAACAAAATCACTGCCATTATATTAACGACTCTTACTCTGCAATTAGCCAGTTGCGCAACCACTACAAAAGATAGCGTTTCAGGCGTTAAACGCTCGCAGTTTTTACTCATGCCAGCGGGCACTGTAGATAGTATGTCAGCGCAAGCTTATACAGAAACCCTGAAAGAAGCGCAGCAGAAAAAAACGCTTAATGTAGATAAAGCCATGGTAGACCGCGTGCGTGGCATATCCAATAAGTTAATCGCGCAAGTCGGTGTATTCCGCCCAGATGCAGTGCAATGGAAATGGGAAGTGAACGTTGAAAAAAATGACGCGCTCAATGCCTACTGCATGCCTGGTGGCAAAATTATGGTGCTTTCTGGCTTGGTTGAAAAAATCAGCGCAACTGATGATGAACTGGCCGCCGTGATTGGCCACGAAATTGCACACGCATTACGTGAACATGGCCGCGAACGCATGTCGCAAGCTTATGTACAACAGTTTGGCTTGCAAGCATTGGCTGCTTTTGCCACTGGCTCAGCAGTTGGTGGCGCAGCGGTACAAGCCGCTGGTGCTGGCTCACAATTGTTTTTTGCGTTGCCTAATGGCCGCGAACAAGAACGCGAAGCCGATAAAATGGGCTTAGAGTTGGCCGCGCGTGCTGGGTTTAACCCAGATGCCGCAGTGACTTTATGGCAAAAAATGAGCGCGCAATCTAAAAGTGCCCCACCAGAATTTTTTAGCACTCACCCTGCCAGCGCAAACCGTATTGCCGATTTAAAAGCCTTAACCCCAAAAGTAAGGCCACTGTATGAAGCGGCAAAAGCAGGAAAGTAAATAATTCGGCTCAAATTTAGTGTTAAGTTAGCCTCATTTAAAAGCGCGTTATCACAAATAACGCGCTTTATTTTTGGCTAAATCTTGAACTAGGTTAAAATACTGCTTTTGTTAAATTAATCATCCCGAGAATATTATGGATCCACGTCAAAGCATTATCGAAACCGCGTTTGAAGACCGCGCCAACATTAACCCAGCCAATGCAACGCCAGAATTAAAAGCGCAGGTTGAATCTGTATTAAAAGATTTAGATGCAGGTACTTTGCGCGTGGCGAGCCGCATCGGCGACACGCAAACGTGGGAAACGCATCAATGGTTAAAAAAAGCGGTGTTATTGTCTTTTAGATTAGAAGACAACAAGTTGCTGGATGACGGTGTGACTAAATACTTTGACAAAGTGCCACCAAAATTTGCCGACTATTCTGAGGCAGATTTTAAAGCAGGCGGCTTCCGCGTAGTACCTAATGCAATCGTGCGTCGCGGTTCATTTATTGGCAAAAACGCGGTATTAATGCCGTCATATGTGAATATCGGTGCTTATGTAGGCGAAGGCAGCATGGTGGATACATGGGCAACAGTCGGCTCATGCGCGCAAATCGGTAAAAATGTGCATTTATCTGGCGGCGTGGGTATTGGTGGCGTGTTAGAACCAGTACAAGCAGGGCCAACCATTATTGGCGACAATTGCTTTGTAGGCGCGCGTAGCGAAGTAGTTGAAGGCGTAATTGTAGAAGATAACTGCGTGATTTCAATGGGTGTATATATTGGCCAAAGTACTAAAATTTATGACCGCGAAACAGGCGAAGTATTTTATGGCCGTGTGCCTGCGGGTTCAGTGGTAGTTTCAGGCAACTTACCATCCAAAGATGGCAGTTACAGCTTATATTGCGCCGTGATTGTTAAAAAAGTAGATGCCAAAACATTAGGCAAAGTAGGCATAAACGAACTGTTGCGTGGTATTTAATTTCAAGCAACACAAACGCTCATTTTTCAACATTTAAAGACTACTAATGCATTTCTAACACCCATTTAATAATTATTTAGTTATATAAAATATTAATTTAATAACCAAATAATTCACTCTAAACCATACTGTTTGCGGGGCTATGCAAACAGTATGGTTTTTTTGTATCATGATTATCAGTGCTCAATAAATCATTAAAGATTTACATGGCATAGTAGTTGCTTATCTTAAATTAAAACAACACCAAAAACTTTAAAGATAGACGATAACAATGAATGCTCACTATGATATTTGGTTGATACTGCTGTCGCTCTCTGCGGGCAGTTTTGCCATGTATATCACTTTTGGCTTTGTTGAGCATCTCTATCGTACGACATCACCACATCGAAAGATCCTCTTTAACATTTACTCCATCGCTGTGGGCACTGGCTTATGGGCGATTCATTTTATTAACTTGCTTGTTTTTCATGGCAATCAGGTATTCACCGTATTCTCTCTAGCGATGCTGGGCTCTTGGTTGGTAGCGCTGTGTGTCGGCTTCACCTTATGTGCTGCCGCAAGCAAAAAAGTAGTCAATTTAAATCAGTTAATGTTGAGTGGTATTTTGATTGGTTTAAGCAGTTATTTAATGTTTTATCTGGCCTTAAGCGGCTTAAATGAAGCCCATGATATTTGGAGTTTTAGTAACGCTATCTCATTTCGTCCTCTGCCATTGTTGGTTGCGATTGGTGTAGTGTTTGGTGCAGCAACGCTTGCACTTACCTCATTGTCTTGGATGAAAGATTATGCTGGTGAGAATAAGCTATTAATTAAGCTTATTTTTTCAGTCATCACTGGTATTACCATATTGGCCATTCATGCTACTTTTAATACCTCAGTATTTATGCAAACACTTGCGATTCAAGTACCCACGTCGCTGACCAATAAAAATTTGTTAGCTATTGTGATTACACTAGGTTTAGTTTGTCTATTCCTGTTGGCTTTCGTGGTGGCTTTATATTACGAAAAATTTGGCGTTAGCACATTTCAAATTAGTATTATGGATAAGCAAAATAATCCAGATAACACACATTCGGGCTACAAAGACCCATTAACGCAATTACCAAACAGACGTGCGTTTCAGCGCGAATTAGAAACCGCCGCAAAGCGCAGTACACGCGCAGGCAGCACAATTGCCCTTGCCTATATTGATTTAGATCATTTCAAGCCGATTAATGACAGTTTTGGGCATCATGTTGGCGATGCAGTGCTCATGTCTGTTGCCCAACGCCTAAACACTGCAGTACGCGTTTGCGATTCTGTGGCGCGGATTGGTGGTGATGAGTTTGTCGCGTTAATCGAAGAAATTAAATCCGATGAAGACATTATTCCTATCGTTGAGCGCATCGTTAAATCGATTAAAGAGCCATTTTTAGTCAGCGGCCAGCAAATCGACATTTCATGTTCTGTGGGGATTGCTGTTTATCCGCGCGATGGTGATATTGATAAGTTGATGATTTGTGCCGATGCCGCCATGTACAAAGCCAAAGAAAATGGCAAAAATCAATTCAAATTTTTTGATGCGGAAATTGAACTGGCTTCTGACCAAATGTTAGAAATGCAACGTGATTTACAATCCGCCATTAAAAACAATCAATTCAGTCTGGCATTTCAACCTAAAGTAGACTGTAAGACCCAATCGCCTGTTGGTGTTGAAGCCTTAATTCGTTGGAACCACCCAACAAAAGGCATTATTATGCCGATTACTTTTATTCCTGCCGCTGAGCGATTTGGTTTAATTAACCAAATTAACGATTGGGTAGTAGAAGAAGGTTGTCGTGTGATTCATCGCGCAAAAGAAGCAGGCATTAATTTGAATGTTTCCATTAATCTGGCACGCCAACAATTTAGAAACCCTAATTTGGTCGACGAAATATTAATGTTACGCAAACGCTATAAAATACCCGCAGAAAACTTAATGTTTGAAATTAAAGAAACAACTGCAATCAGAAATGAAGGGCAATTCAAACATTTATTGCGTCAATTCAAAGCTGCGGATATTAAAGTCGCTTTGGACGATTTTGGCTCACATCAATTTAGTTTAAGTTATTTGCAACACTTAAATATCGATGAAATTAAGCTGGATAAAGTATTTATTGCGCAGATTAACGAAAATAAAGCATCCCGTGCTTTGGTAGATGCGGTAATTCGTCTGGCCCATGCGCTTGATTTAAATGTGGTGGCTGAGGGCGTAGAAACAGAATCACAACGCGAAGCACTGGCCGATTTAGGTTGCAACCAAATGCAAGGTTATTTATTTTCGAAGCCACTTTCAGAAGAAAACTTATTTAAGCTTCTAAAGCAACTCAGCACTAACTTTGAATCGACTGGTCAATTCTTAGTCTCAGACTACCAATCAGAAGCAGCTTAATACAACAATAGCCGTTTCATAGGCATTTCTAAGTGCTAAAATAAGGTTTCGCTCAATGAAGCCTTTAAGCACTAAAAGCACATGAAACTTTACGGCATTCCCAACTGTAACACAGTAAAAAAAGCCCGCGATTGGCTTGCCTTACAAAATATTTCGGTAGAATTTCACGATTTTAAAAAACAAGGCGTTTCAGCGGCTGACTTAACGGCTTGGTTAGCTCAAATTTCATACGAAAAACTCATTAACCGCGCAGGCCTTACTTGGCGCGGCTTAGACGAGCAATCAAAAAATAGCGTTGTGGATGACGCGTCTGCAATTGCGCTCATGCAAAATAAAACTTCAGTTATTAAACGCCCCATACTAGTTAAAGATGGCACAATTTTGTGTGTGGGATTTGACGAAACACGTTATGCAGAGTTTTTTAATCAATCAAAATAACACGACTTAACCCATTTTTTGGGTCAAAATAAATGTTAAGTCGCGGTTGCAAAATCGCACTATTAAATCAGAATCAGTAAATGAAAAGTGACATTGAATTGAAGTTAATTGAAAGTGTTAAGCCATGAATAAAATATCGCCAACCCTTGAACTAGCGATTGATTTACTTAAACGCCGCTCCAATACGCCAGAAGACGCTGGCTGCCAAGAGGCAATGATTGCGCGTTTAGAGCCACTAGGCTTCAAAATCGAGCGTATGCGCTTTGGTGATGTGGATAATTTTTACGCGCGGCGGGGCACTGCATCGCCCTTGCTGGTATTTGCAGGCCATACCGATGTTGTACCTACAGGACCGCTGGATAAATGGCACACTCCGCCGTTTGAACCGACGATTGTAGACGGCATGTTATACGCGCGTGGTGCGGCGGATATGAAAACGTCATTAGCGGCATTTGTCACCAGTATTGAAGAATTTGTGGCAGAAAACCCAAACCACACAGGCTCTATCGGCTTATTGATTACCTCCGATGAAGAAGGTATTGCTGTTAACGGCACCGTTAAAGTGGTAGAAGCATTAAAAAACCGTCATGAGATGATTGATTATTGCATCGTTGGCGAACCAACCAGCAATAAAGTTGTTGGCGATATGATTAAAAACGGTAGACGCGGCTCGCTATCTGGCAAGCTGACAGTTAAAGGCTTGCAAGGCCATATTGCGTACCCACATTTGGTTAAAAACCCTATCCATATGGCTGCACCAGCCATTAAAGACATGGTAGAAACGCTTTGGGATAACGGCAATGAATACTTTCCACCCACTTCTTGGCAAATCAGCAATATGAATGGCGGAACAGGCGCGACCAACGTTGTGCCAGGTGAAGTGGAGATTTTATTTAACTTTAGGTTTTGCCCAGAATTAAATGGCGCAGGCAGCACTGAGGCCAATTTAAAACAGCGCGTGCACGCGATTTTAGACGATCATCAATTAGATTACGACTTGGAATGGGAATACAGTCCGCCTTATATTACGCCGCGCGGCAACTTAGTGGAGGCAATTTCAGAGGCGATTGTTGAAAGCTACGGCGTATCACCTGAGCTATCAACAACTGGCGGCACCAGTGATGGGCGCTTTATTGCTGACATTTGTAAGCAAGTGATTGAATTTGGCCCACTGAACAAAACCATCCATAAATTGAATGAATGTGTAGGCGTTGCTGACATTGAGCCATTAAAAGAAACCTACAAAATAACACTACAAAAACTAATCAAATAGAAGCAGAAAACATGACGCATTTCCCTAGACTGACAGAAGAATTATTCACCATCCGCGATTGGTTGCGCTTTACGGTGAGCCAATTTGAAGAAGCAGAAATTTTCTTTGGGCACGGCACCGATAACAGCTACGACGAAGCGGTTTGGCTAGTGATGAGCGCGCTGCACTTGCCGCATGACACACTGAATAATTTTTTAGATGCCGTTATTACCGAACAAGAACGTAAACATTTAGCCCATTTGATTGAGCAACGCATCACCAAACGCACGCCAACTGCTTACTTGGTACGTGAAGCTTGGCTACGTGGTTTTAAATTTTATGTGGATGAGCGCGTGATTGTACCGCGCAGTTTTATTGCCGAATTATTAGACTTTAACGAAGAAGGCGAACATGGCTTGAAGCCATGGATTGAGCATCCTGAACTCATTAACTCGGCTGCGGATATTTGTACAGGTAGCGGCTGCTTAGGTGTTTTGCTGGCGAATGCCTTTCCAGATGCCGCGATTGATGTGATTGATATTTCGCCAGATGCGATTGCGGTAGCCAACATCAATATCACCAATTACGGCTTACAAGAGCAAATCACCGCGATTGAATCGGATATGTTCACGGCTTTACAGGGTAAAACTTACGATTTAATTATCAGCAATCCACCTTATGTGGATGCACCAAGCATGGCGAAATTGCCCACAGAATACCGCAATGAGCCGCAATTGGCATTAGGTAGCGGCGCAGATGGCTTGGATCACACGCATACGATTTTGCGCGAAGCAGCTAATTACTTAAATGATGATGGCATATTGATTGTTGAAATTGGGCATAATCGCGATGCTTTGCTGGATGCTTATCGTGATTTGGCATTTACCTGGTTAAACGTTGAGTCTGGTAATCAATATGTGTTTCTGCTTACCAAAGAGCAGTTGCTTCACACGGGTGACTAATTAAGCCTATCGCTTTTTAGTCGTCGCCGCAGGCAAATCGCTAGTTTGACGAACACGTCTGTTAGCAGGCTTTCTAGGCGCTGGCTTTTTGGCCTCTGTATTTTTCGCCACACGTCCGCGATAAACGGGCTTACCGTCTTCGCCCAGTTCACGCACAGGCCTATCCAGCGCACTCATTCTTTGTTTGCGCACTTTAGGCACAAATACGGCGGTGGCTTTGTCTTTTTCGCGCTGGCTTAATTGGCGCAAAGGCGCTTTTGGCACTTCTAAGCCAGCCCATTCCAATAACTCCACCACGGTTTTTTGTTCCAGCTTCAACATCGTGCCGCGCTTCACTCTGGGCGGTAAATTCACAGGGCCAAAGCGCACACGCATCAAGCGACTTACTGGCAATTGAAACGCTTCAAACAGGCGGCGCACTTCGCGGTTGCGGCCTTCACGGATAATCACTTGATACCAATGATTAGCGCCTTCGCCACCTTGTGCCGAAATGCTATCAAAGCTGGCAGGGCCATCTTCCAACTCAATGCCTTGGGTCAACATGGTCATTTGCTCATCGGTCAGTTCGCCAAAAATTCGCACCGCGTATTCACGCTCTACTTCATAGCGCGGATGCATAAAACGGTTCGCTAATTCGCCTGAATTGGTGAATATCAGCAAGCCGCTGGTATTCATGTCCAAGCGACCAATCGCAATCCATTTGCCTTGTTTGATTTTTGGCAGCTTATCAAAAACCGTTGCGCGGCCTTCCGGGTCGTCCTGACTAACGATTTCACCTTCTGGCTTGTGATAGATTAATACTTGCGGCAATTCAGCCTCAAACGACAAGCGCACAGGTCGGCTATCAATACGCACAATGTCGTACTGGGTAACGCCTGCGCCTACTTTAGCAACTTCACCATTGATGGTCACACGACCACTGGCAATCAGCTCTTCCATATCGCGGCGTGAGCCCATGCCTTGCATCGCCAGCAATTTATGTAGGCGTTGCGTTGGTTCTGGCGCGGCGTTTTCGTCTACTTCCAGCTTGGTAAAGTTGGTTTTCGGACGGCGAATGGGGGCTTGTGGATCGCGTTGTTGCTTGAAAGGACGTGCCATGATGAGCTTACTTTTATTTGCTAAGCCATGATTTTACAGTAGTTATTGCGAAATCCAGCATAAATTATGTGACAAGCGGCAGGAAGACTTAACCCGATACTTCGGCCAAATTTTAGTGTTAAGTATTCGGTTAGAGATAAAGGGTTAATTCTCTAGCGGTATTTCGCTTTGGGCAAAATCTTCAAACGGCGGCAATTCGCTTAAACTGCGCAGATTTAAGTCATCCAGAAAGTGTTTGGTGGTTGCATAAAGTGATGGTCGGCCTGGTACTTCACGCTGCCCGACCACATCGATCCAATCGCGCTCTTGCAATTGGCGCATTACATTCGGGTTAACCGCCACACCGCGAATTTGCTCGATATCACCGCGCGTTACGGGTTGACGGTAAGCGATAATGGCTAAAGTTTCCATCACGGCACGTGAATATTTTGGCTGTTTTTCAGGGTTAAGTCGCGCGATGAATTCGCTAAATTGCGGCTTGGCCTGAAAACGATAACCTGTAGCCACTTGCACCAATTCCAGCGTTTTAGCGGTGTTGTCTTGCGCCCAAACCTGCTTTAATTCATCCAGCAACATACGCAAGGTAGTACGTTCCATGCGGCCTGCAAACAGTTTGAGCAAATCATCCAAGCTTAAGGGCTGGCCAGCCGTTAATAATGCCGCTTCCAGTATCTGCTTAAATTCAATAATGTTATCGGGTTCTTTCACAATCACTCACTGGTATTCGCTTGTAAATAAATCGGTGAAAACGCTTGCTGTTGTGTGATACGAATCAGGCCTTCTTTTGCCAGTTCTAAAATCGCCAAAAAATGCACCACCAATTTGGGTAAACCTTCAGTCACTACATCAAATAAGGCCGAAAACTCTACCATGCCATCTGCTTTTAAACGTCGCAGTATTTGGCTCATATGCTCGCGCACCGACAATTCTGCTTTGCCGATTTTGTGGTGCGTGGTCAATTTGGCGCGCTTAAGCACATTGCGCCACGCTTCAACCAACTCATCCAAACTGACATCAATCGGTTTAACTTCTGCAATTTGCTGATAATAAGCAGCGGCCACTTGTATTTCTGCGCCTACTTGCGGCATATTATCTAAGCGCTGTGCCGCTAACTTAATCGCTTCATACTCCATCAATCGCCGCACTAACTCCGCTCGTGGGTCATCTTCTTCAGCCACCTCTTCTGGTTTTGGCAACAGCATGCGCGATTTAATCTCAATTAGCATGGCCGACATCAGCAAATAATCCGCCGCCAATTCCAGCTTGATTACCTTCATTTTTTCAACATATTCCATATATTGCGTGGTGAGTTGCGCCATAGGAATATCCAGAATATCCAGATTATGCTTACGAATCAGGTATAGCAGTAAATCCAGCGGGCCTTCAAACGCTTCTAAATAAACTTCTAGCGCATCTGGCGGAATATACAAATCTTGCGGCAACTCAGATAAGGTTTCACCGTGAACGCGTATACCTAGCGTTTGCATTGGCTTTAATGCCCAACAGATTTTGAAAATAGATTAATCACAATTACGCCTGCAATAATCAAAGCCATACCAATCATAGAAGGCAAATCCAGTGTCTGCTTATAAATTAGCCAGCCGATAACAGAAACTAGCACAATGCCCATACCAGACCAAATGGCGTACATAATGCCAACAGGCAATACGCGCATGCTAATTGCCATAAAGTAGAACGCTGTGCCGTAACCTGCGACCACAAGTAGCGATGGTAAAAGTCGCGTAAATTCGTTAGAAGCTTTCAGCGCGGTGGTGCCGATCACTTCTGCAAAAATCGCGATTGCTAATGCTAACCAGTGATTCATATCAATATTTTTAGTGTTAAGAATAATTCAAACCCATCGCATCGCGTACATCGCGCATGGTTTCTCTTGCCAATTTACGCGCTTTTTCACAGCCCTCTGCCACGATATTTTTAACCAAGGTTGGGTCTTCGGCATATTGCGCCGCACGTTCCTGAATCGGTCTCAACTCTTTTAATACGCCTTCAATCACAGGGCCTTTGCATTCAATACAGCCTATTGAAGCAGTTTTACAACCATTTTGTACCCAATCTTGGGTGGATTTGTCTGAATAGATTTCGTGCAATTGCCAGACTGGACATTTGGCTGGATCGCCCGGATCGGTGCGACGAATGCGCGCTGGGTCGGTAGGCATGGTTTTGATTTTTTTGGCGATTGTGTCTTTATCTTCGCGCAACGAAATAGTATTGTTATACGATTTAGACATTTTTTGGCCATCCAAACCGGGCATTTTGGAAGCTGGTGTCAGTTTGTAATCTGGCTCAATCAAAATCATTTTGCCGCCGCCTTCAAGGTAACCCAGCAAGCGCTCTTTGTCGCCCATGCTCATGCCTTGTTGCTCTTCAATCAATGCACGCGCAGATTCTAGCGCTTCTTCATCGCCGCCTTGCTGATACGCGCTACGCATTTCTTCATATAAGGCGCCTTTTTTGCTGCCTAATTTTTTGATTGCTGCTTTGGCTTTTTCTTCAAAACCGGTTTCTTTGCCATAGATATGGTTAAAGCGGCGCGCGATTTCGCGGGTGAATTCAATATGCGGAATCTGGTCTTCGCCTACAGGTACTTGCGTGGCTTTATAAATCAGGATATCCGCGCTTTGTAATAGTGGGTAACCCAAAAAACCGTAAGTGGATAAATCTTTGCTGGCTAATTTTTCTTGCTGGTCTTTGTAAGTTGGCACGCGTTCTAACCAACTTAACGGTGTAATCATGCTCAAAAGTGTATGCAACTCAGCATGCTCTGGCACGCGCGATTGAATAAAAATAGTCGCGTTGGCTGGGTCTACGCCTGCCGCCAGCCAGTCAATCACCATTTCCCAAACTGATTCTTCAATGATTTCTGGCGTGTCGTAATGGGTGGTTAATGCATGCCAATCGGCGACAAAAAACAGACATTCATGCTCGTGTTGCAACTTAATCCAATTTTTCAGCACGCCATTGTAATGACCTAAATGTAAATTCCCCGTAGGCCGCATGCCTGATAAAACGCGTTCTAACGCCATAGTTAACCCTGTATATTGCTTATATTATTAATCGTTGTAGTTAGAAAAATACCGCTGAAATAGATTGTAAAGTTAACATCACAAACGGCCACATAATTTTATCAAGAATATGCGTGACCAACAGCAGAATCAAAATAATAAAACCGTAGCGCTCGATTTGTGCGTATTTAATCGCTAAATTATTCGGTAGCAAACTCACCGCAATGCGCCCGCCATCTAAAGGTGGCAATGGTAATAAATTAAGCACCATTAAAATAGTGTTGGTTAATATGCCAGCCACGCCCATCAAGGCAAATGGAACGGCGGCGTATTCTGGCAAAAAGCGCGCAAACTGCATGGCGATTGCCCATAAAATCGCCATCGCTAAATTGGCGCCTGGCCCAGCCGCGGCCACCCACAGCATATCGCGTTTGGGATGACGCAATTTCATAAAATTAACGGGTACTGGTTTTGCCCACCCAAAGAAAATACCGCCAACTAACATAGTAATGCTAGGCACAATCACAGTGCCGACCAAATCGATATGGCGGATTGGATTAAGCGAAATGCGGCCTAGGTTATGTGCGGTCATATCGCCAAAATGGCGCGCCGCATAGCCGTGTGCGGCTTCGTGCACGGTAATCGCCAAAATCATCGGGATCGCAGTCACCGCGATGCGTTGAACAGTAGTCAGCGATTGCAGCGCACTTAAGAGATTAAAAAAATCCATATTTCTTTCTGTATTTAAATTTCAACTAAGCTTAGATTTCAGCTAAATTTGTATTCAATTGTTGGGTAATTTTTAGTGTTAACTTTTTCATTATCTTACAAGCCAAATGGCGCGGCATCTGCCACACCTTGCCTAATCAAAGCAGGTTCGGCATTGGTTAAATCCACCACGGTCGTTAATCCTGCAAAACTCACTGCCGAATCAATCACCAAATCCACTTGATGCTCTAAACGATCACGAATTTCCCATGCTTCGTTCAACGGCTCGTCATCATCTGGCAACTGCAAGGTCATGCTTAACATGGGTTCAGCCAACTCATCTAACAAGGCTTGCACCACTAAATGATTGGGCACGCGAATGCCGACTGCGCTGCGTTTAGCATGCTGCAAACGGCGTGGCACCTCACGCGTGGCTTTTAAAATAAATGTATAAGCAGCAGGCGTATTCGCTTTTAGCAGCCGAAATTGACTATTATCCACTTGTGCATACACGCTTAATTCACTTAAATTGCGGCAAATCAAGGTAAATAAATGGTCATCGCCCAAGCCGCGAATTTGGCGAATTCTATCTTGCGCATCCTTAAAACCAATCATGCAACCCAGCGCATAGCTCGAATCAGTCGGGTAAGCAATCACCCCGCCATCACGCAAAATTTCCACTGCATGTTTAATCAGACGAGGCTGTGGATTATCGGCATTAATCACAAAATATTGTGCCATGACTGTTTGTACTTAACGTGAAATTCAGTTTAAATACTGCGCTTCTGGCCAGTCAGCCCACACGGGATCACAACCAATCGGCAAATCGGGCACACAACCCATTGCCATATATGATAATCCTGGCCCATGATAATCAGAACCCAAAGACGCTTTTAAACTAAAGCGATGCGCCACTTTGGCAAATTGTTGATATTGCGGCGGATTATGGCTGCCTGTGACGACTTCAATCGCCGCGCCGCCATAACTCCTAAATTCGTGCATCAGCAACATCATATTAATCGCGCCTAAATCGTAACGACCTGGGTGCGCGATGACCGCTTGGCCGCCAGCATTGGTAATCAGGCTCACTGCAGATTCTAAGCTCATCCATTGATGATCAACAAAACCTGGTTTACCTTTAACTAAGAATTTTTTGAAAACAGACTTAACATCTTTTGCGTGACCATTTTTAGCTAAAAACTGCGCAAAATGACTACGCGTTAAAATGCTTTGCTTAGCGATTTCCTTTGCGCCTTCATACGCGCCTGCAATCCCCACTTCCGCCAAACCTTCCGCCATTTGCACTGCGCGTTCATCGCGCCCAACACGCACTGCAGCTAGCGCATTTTTTAAGGCTTCATTTTCCGCATCAAACTTTAAACCCACAATATGCAAAGTGCGCTTTTTCCATGTCACTGAAATCTCAACCCCATTCACAAAATGAATGCCGTGTTCAAGCGCTGCACTACGCCCGATATGCAGGCCAGTAATATCGTCATGATCCGTCAACGCCATCACCTTAATGCCACTTTTTGCGGCCAAAGCAACAATATCTTGCGGAGCTAATAAGCCATCTGAAATAGTAGAGTGACAATGTAGGTCTATCTGTGCAGCCATAAATCGTTTTAGCCATTTAATATTTTGCAAACAAGTGCAAATCATAGCAAAATACCACCTTTACAGATAGTTAAGCTTTTGTGTTAAAGCATTAACATTTAATAGAGTAAAGCTTTTAATTTGGCTGACCTACTTAACCCGAAAGAATGCATGAAATTTTTCTTTGATTTAATCCCCGTTATTTTATTTTTTATCGGCTTTAAGCTTTACGATATTTTCACCGCAACGGCGATTGCCATTGGCGCAACCATCGCGTTGATTATTTACGCCAAAATTCGCCATGGCAAAGTCGAGAAAATGTTGCTGGTAAATGGCGCAATCATCAGCGTGCTGGGCGGCGTAACGCTTTTACTGCATGACAAAACCTATATTATGTGGAAACCCACCGTTTTATATTGGCTGCTAGCGGCGGTTTTATTAATTGCGAACTTGTTTTTTAAAAAGAATTTTATTCAACAAATGATGGGCAAAATGCTCAATGCGCCTAAACCTATTTGGGATAAGTTGAATCTGGCATGGGTGGCGTTTTTGGTAATTTTGGGCTTTGTTAATTTGTATGTTGCGTTTAATTATTCTGAAAATGCATGGGTTAACTTTAAGTTATTCGGCGTTACTAGCATTATGTTTATTTTTATCATCGCGCAAACTTTGCTACTTAAACAGTATTTGATTGAGCCAGTTGACGACAAAGAAAGCAAATAATGCTGTACGTGATAATTGCCGAAGATACGCCAGATAGTTTGGATAAACGCTTACAAAATCGCCCTGCGCATTTGGCGCGGTTATCCGAACTGCAAAACCAAGGCAGATTAGTGTTAGCTGGCCCAATGCCCGCGATTGATAGCACAGACCCTGGCCCAGCTGGTTTTACAGGCAGTTTAATTGTTGCCGAATTTAGCGATTTAGAAACAGCAAAAAACTGGGCGAATGCCGACCCTTTCGTAGGCGCAGGCGTGTATGCAAGCGTTGTAGTCAAACCTTTTAGAAAAACGCTACCTTAAGTGATGAATTTAAACGAAACGATTCAAGCTAGACTTGCACAACTTAACCCGATTAGTTTAGCGTTAAGAGATGACAGCACCTTGCATGCAGGGCACGCAGGCAACACAGGTGGGGGGCACTTTCACTTAACCATCGTTAGCTCGCAATTTTCGCAAAAATCGCAGATAATGCGACATCGTTTAATTTATCAAGCACTTACCGACTTAATGCCACAACAAATTCATGCTATAAGCATACTTGCAATTTCGCCAGACGACCCCAAATAATATTTTGACGTCCAGCTTTATTAACATTCTAATAACACTAAATATTTTTATTATTTAAGGATTTTTATGAAAATCACCCAAATCTTTGTTGCAATTGCAACTCTATCAGCACTCTCAATTGCCCCTGCGTATGCGGCAGACCCCGTTGCAACCGTTAACGGTAAACCCATCAAACAAACTTGGGTTGATTACATTATGAAAGACGCGCAAGCACGTGGCCAAAAACCAAATGATGGCATGAAAAACGCGATTATCAACGAATTAGTTGGCTCAGAATTAGCGTATCAAGAAGCACAAAAACAAGGCATTGATAAACTACCTGATTACAAAATTAATGAAGAGTTAACGCAACGTAAATTGTTAGTGAATATCTTTTTAGCTGATTTTATGAAGAAAAATCCAGTGACTGAAGCTGACACCAAAGCCGCTTACGAGCAATACAAAAAAGAGCTTGGCGATAAAGAATACAATGCGCGCCATATTTTGGTAAAAACCGAAACAGAAGCTAATGAAATATTAGCGCAAGTTAAAAAAGGCAGTGATTTCGCTAAACTGGCTAAAGAAAAATCACTAGACCCAGGTTCAAAAGAAAAAGGTGGCGATTTAGGCTGGTTCTCACCTGCAGGCATGGTTAAACCTTTTAGCGAAGCGGTGACTACGCTTAAAAAAGGTGAAGTGACATCTGCCCCAGTGCAAACACAGTTTGGCTGGCATGTGATTAAAATGATTGATACTCGCGCAACACAAGTACCTACTTACGACAAAGTAAAAGATGGTTTAGAGCGCACTTTGCAACAACGTAAACTTGAAAAAATGATGTTGGGCTTGAAAGAAAAAGCCAAAATTGACGTGCCTGGCGTAACTGGTAAATAGTTAAACTGCGCTACAAAACATATTTTAGTCCTCTAACAAAAAGCCTGCACCAGCAGGCTTTTTTTATGCCAAGCGTGGTGATAAGTTTAAAAATATGTCACAATCAAGAACTATTATCATTTAGATTAAACTAAGTGAAAAACCACATTAGGAAATGACATGTTTGAAACGTTAATGATTACCTTTAGAGAAGGCTTAGAAGCCTTTTTAATTATCGCGATTGCGATAGCTTACTTAAGCAAAACAGGCGGACAAAAACTCATTCCATCTGTGCGCAACGCTTGTTATGTTGCGGTTGTAGGCTGTGTTATTTTAGGTATTGTGCTTGCCCGCATTGGCGGCTTAACACCGTTTTGGGAAGGTACATTAGCGCTGACCGCAGCCATATTAGTGATTAGCTGCACTGTGCACATGCTAAAAATGGGCAAACATATGAAACGTGAAATCACAGGCGCAATTGATAAAGCCGTCGCCAACCCAGGCAACGGTGCAAAAGTAGCGATATTTGCTTTTGTATTACTGATGATTGGTCGCGAAGGCTTAGAGGCTGCGACTATGATTGCCTCACTCGCGCAAAGCAATGACAGCTCTCATTTAGTGATTGGCGGCATTTTAGGTTTAATCGTGGCAGGAAGCGTAGCATGGGCGTGGAGCAGATTTGGTCACCGCGTTAATTTAGGCTTATTTTTTCAAGTAACTGCAGTATTCATGGTGTTGTTTTCAATTCAGTTACTGATTTACGCTTTCCATGAGTTCACAGAGTCTATCGAGTTTTACAACTTAGGCATTATTGACAACGCCTATTGGCACGCCGCCACTGAAGATTGGGGCCCTGAAGGTCGCATTGGCGCTTGGATTTCTTATAGCTTGGTTTTGGTACCTTTAGGCTTTTTAATGTATAGCTTCTTAACCAGTAAAAGTCCAGCAAAATTAGCCCGTAGTAATTAAATCATTCACATCTTTCTCAATGTTCATCTTTAAAATTTAAAGGTGAACATTGTCACCACAAAATTAGCTTCCATGCATTAATTTTGATGGCGGTCTGTTTGTTAAACGCTATTAAAATTAAACCAATTAATCAGAATAGCAGTATCGCTTTCTGTTAAAATATTGTTAATTTTTTAACCCTTGCAATTGCTCAAAGCCCATGTCCAGCACTTCATTTTTAAGCCCATTTTTCTTTAAATTTGCTGGCAGCCCTGCTTTATCTCCATTTCGTCTTGATAAGCTTTACGCCAGCTTAAAGCATTCTGCGCCAAGCATTTCTCATATTTATGCAGAGTTCACCCACTTTGTGTTTAGTGACCCAGCGCTTAGCGAAACACAGCAGCAAACACTTAAACAAATTTTAACTTATGGTCCACAAGCCCAATCTGAGACCTCTTCAGGGCAGCTTTTCTTAGTCGTTCCGCGTATCGGCACCATTTCGCCTTGGGCGTCACGCGCAACGGATATTGCCCTTAATTGTGGGTTAAGTAATGTATTACGCATTGAACGCGGTATTGCTTTTTATATTTCAACTGCTGATAACAAGCCATTAAGCGCTGCCGAAAAAGCTGCATTTAAAACCGTCATTCATGACCGCATGACAGAAACAGTGTTGGAAAATTTAAACGATGCGCAGCAATTATTTCACAGCGCAGAACCCAAGCCATTGAATACAGTGGATATTTTGCAGGGTGGCAAAACCGCACTCAATAACGCCAACAACGAAATGGGTTTAGCACTATCACCTGACGAAGTAGATTATTTGGTTGAAAACTTTAGCAAAATTGGCCGCAATCCGACTGATGTTGAATTGATGATGTTTGCTCAAGCTAACTCAGAACATTGCCGCCACAAGATATTTAATGCGGATTGGATAATTGATGGCGAGGCTCAGGATATCAGCTTGTTCGGCATGATTCGCAATACACATAAATTGAATCCGGGTCATACTGTTGTTGCTTATTCCGATAACTCATCAATTGTAGCTGGTCAAAAAACCCAGCGTTTTTATCCAAGCTCAAGCGGAGAATATCACTTCAATGAAGACGAAATGCACTACTTGATGAAAGTAGAAACGCATAACCACCCTACTGCGATCTCACCTTTTGCAGGTGCGGCAACTGGTGCTGGTGGTGAAATTCGCGACGAAGGTGCAACAGGTATTGGCTCTAAACCAAAAGCAGGCTTGACCGGTTTTTCAGTGTCCAATTTAAATATTCCTGATTTTAAGCAGCCGTGGGAAAGATCATATGGCAAACCTGGCCGTATCGCAACTCCACTGCAAATCATGACTGACGGCCCACTTGGTGGCGCGGCTTATAACAATGAGTTTGGTCGCCCTAATATTGCAGGTTATTTCCGTACCTTTGAATTAGAAGTTGACGATGAAGTGCGCGGCTATCACAAGCCAATTATGCTGGCGGGCGGCGTTGGTAATATTTCAGCCAATCACTCCCATAAAAATGCGATTCCTGCAGGTGCGGCATTGATTCAGCTTGGTGGCCCAGCCATGTTAATCGGCTTGGGCGGTGGCGCGGCATCTAGTATGGACACGGGTAGCAATACTGAAAACTTAGACTTTGATTCTGTGCAACGTGGCAACCCAGAGCTACAGCGACGCGCGCAAGAAGTGATTGACCGTTGCTGGCAACTAGGTGAACAAAACCCCATTTTAAGCATTCATGATGTGGGTGCAGGCGGTATTTCCAACGCTTTCCCTGAATTGGTGAATGATGCAAAAGTGGGTGCCGTTTTTCAATTGCGCGATGTGCATAATGAAGAGCGTGGTATGTCGCCGCGCGAATTGTGGAGCAACGAATCGCAAGAACGTTATGTGATGGCAGTTTTGCAAAAAGATTTACCATTATTTAAGGCTTTATGCGAACGCGAGCGCTGTCCATTTGCGATTGTGGGTTACGCGACAGAAGAATGTCACTTAACAGTAGCTGACAATCATTTTGACAACAAACCTGTGGATATGGATTTAAGCGTTTTACTGGGAAAACCACCCAAAATGACCCGTGATGTGAAAAGCGCGAGCAAAAACTTAACCCCATTTTTGACCCGAAAAATTGACATCAAAGAAGCTGTTAGCCGCGTATTAAGATTACCTGGCGTGGCTGATAAAACGTTTCTGATTACCATTGGCGACCGCACTGTAACTGGCTTAGTCGCGCGCGATCAATTTGTGGGCCCTTGGCAAATTCCAGTAAGCGATGTAGCGGTGACTTTAGCTGGCTACCAAACCAATGCTGGCGAAGCTTTTGCGATTGGCGAACGCGCACCGATTGCGTTAATTGATGCGCCAGCATCTGGCCGTATGGCGATTGGCGAGGCGATTACCAATATAGTTGCCGCAAAAATTAACGACATTGGCAATCTCAAATTATCAGCCAACTGGATGGCACCTGCTGGCCATGCGGGGGAAGATGCGGCGCTATTTGCAACCGTTAAAGCGGTTGGTATGGAATTGTGCCCAGCGCTTGGCATTAGCATTCCTGTGGGCAAAGATTCGATGAGTATGAAGACGGTGTGGGAAGATGGTGCGACTAAAAAAGCCGTGACTTCGCCAATTTCGCTAGTAGTCACTGCTTTTGCCAATACAACAGACGCACGTAAAGCTTTAACGCCGCAATTAAGAACGGAAGATAAATTTGGCGAAACCAAATTGATTTTAATTGATTTAGGTAATGGCAAAAATCGCATGGGCGGCAGCAGTTTGGCGCAAGTTTACAATCAACTTGGTGACACTGCGCCAGATGTGGATAACCCCGAACAGCTAAAAACATTCTTTGCAGGCATTCAACAATTGAATGTGGACAACAAATTATTGGCTTATCACGATAGAAGCGATGGCGGCTTATTTTCAACTTTAACCGAAATGGCATTTGCAGGCCATTGCGGTTTAGATATTGATATTTCCAGCTTAGATGATGATGCAGTAAGCGCCCTGTTTAATGAAGAATTAGGTGTGGTGATTCAAGTGCGCGTAGCAGAAATTGATACAGTTTTAACCCATTTAAAAGGGTTAAGTACGCATGTTATCGGTTCTGTGAATACTCAAAACCAAATTCATATTATGCAAAATGGTGAAACAGTTTTTGCTGATAGTCGCGTGAATCTGCATCGCATGTGGTCGGAAACCACTTATCACATGCAAAGCCTGCGCGATAATCCCGTGTGTGCGCAACAAGAATATGACCGCATTTTAAATGAAGCAGATGCTGGTTTGCACGCGCACTTAACCTTTGATATCAATGAAAATCTAGGTATTAAACCTAGTGTCGCGCCTTATATCAATACTGGCGCGCGTCCTAAAATGGCGATTCTGCGCGAACAAGGCGTGAATGGTCAAGTAGAAATGGCCGCAGCCTTTGACCGCGCGGGCTTTGCCAGCGTAGATGTACATATGAGCGATGTGATTAGTGGCCGTGTTAGCTTAAAAGATTTCGCAGGTTTAGTTGCGTGCGGCGGTTTTAGTTATGGCGATGTGTTGGGTGCAGGCGAAGGCTGGGCGAAATCCATTTTATTTAATAGCCGCGCCAATGATGAGTTCAGTGCGTTTTTCAATCGCGCTGATTCATTTGCATTGGGCGTATGTAACGGCTGCCAAATGATGAGTAATTTACACAGCATTATTCCTGGTAGCGAACTTTGGCCACATTTTGTTAAAAACAAATCAGAGCAATTTGAAGCACGTGTAGCCATGGTGGAAGTATTAGAGTCGCCATCACTCTTCTTTAATGGTATGGCTGGCAGCCGCATGCCGATTGCCGTTGCGCATGGCGAAGGGTTTGCGGAATTTTCTGATGCAAACGCTGTCAATCAATTGTTAGATAAAAAATTGGCAACAATTCGGTTTATCGACAATGCGTCAACGCCAACGGAAGTGTACCCGTTTAATCCAAACGGTTCAGCGCAAGGATTAACAGGTTTTACTACCAGCGATGGCCGATTTAGTATTATGATGCCACATCCTGAAAGGGTATACCGCTCTGTACAGCATTCATGGTATCCTGATGAATGGTTAGAAGATGCGCCTTGGATGCGAATGTTTCGTAATGCAAGAAAAACAATTGCTTAAGTTGGCATTTTGCCTCAATTTAAGCGCCTTAAAATTATAAAGTTGGAGAAAACTAGAATGAAATTATTAAAAGCACTTTTTACAGTTTTGGCTTTAAGTTTATCAATGCACGCATTTGCAATGACAGATGACGAATCTGTAGAATTTACCGATGCAATTGGCAAAGGTGATATTAAAGTCGTCAAGCAATTCGTTGCAAAAGATGCAAAAGTAGTCAATGAAAAATTCTTTGCTTGGTCACCGGTTCAAATGGCATCAACCAAAGGTCAGCTTGCAATGGTTAAATATTTAACCGAAAAAGGTGCCGATCTTAACTACGTGCATCCTGTTACTAAAATGACTGCATTCCATTTAGCGGCTTTTGATAACCACGAAAGTGTTGTTAAATATCTTGCCGAAAAAGGTGCTGACATCAATAAAAAAATGAAAGCTGACATCTCTATTGTTCGTGTCATGAAAGACGAAGGCGAACGTGGCGCTGACATGGTGAAATTGTTAACTTCATTGGGCGTTAAAGATGATGGTTGCCAAGATGAGAAATGCTTCTAAATCATTATAAAATTATGATTTAGAATAGTGATTGAAGTCACAACAGAGTTAACCTAAATTGTTTAGAATGGTGCTTTATTAAATGAATAAACACTAAAATGTACAAACAATTGACCGCCTGCTTTATATTAATATCCTCAGTTACTTTGCCTATTAACGGCTTTGCAGCTGAGGATATTGTTTTATCAACGTCCACTAGCCATATTCGCACTCTTGCAGCATCATGTGCTGCTTGTCATGGCAGCAATGGTAATGCCGTACAGAGTAATATCAACAATAATGCCGTGCTTGCTGGTATGAACAAAAGCTATTTTATTGCGCAGATGTTGGCTTTTAAAAATGGTGACAGGCCTGCGACCGTTATGCACCGCCATGCAAAAGGTTTACAAATAGACGAAATCAATCAACTAGCTGACTATTTTTCCGCACAAAAACCTATGCCCGCAATTAGCCCTAAACCACAATTATTAGGTGTTAATCATGACTAAATCTAAAAATAATTACATGATAAATACTAGTCGCCGTGACTTTATTAAAGCGGCTGGTGCCACAAGCTTATTACTATCTAGCTTTCCGTTAATCAGCGGCTGTGTAACACGCGAAAAAAAACCTACGCTAGGCCGCGTGGTCGTAATTGGTGGCGGCTACGCGGGTGCAACGGCGGCCAAGTATATCCGTATGTGGAGCGCAAATAGTATTGATGTCGTGGTGATTGAAAAATCCAGTCAATTTGTGTCTTGTCCACTCAGCAATTTGGTTTTAGGCGGTAGCAAAAGCATTAATGACCTCACTTTTGGTTACGATTTAGTCAAAAAAAATCACGGTGTGGAATGGGTTAATGATGAGGTAACAGCAATTGATGCCCTCAATAAAAAAGTTAGTATGAAACGCGGCGAAATCAGTTATGACCGCTTAATCATCGCGCCTGGTATTGATTTGATTTACGATTCGCTGCCCAATTTGCAATCGGCTGAAGCACAGCAAGCCATTCCACACGCATGGAAAGCAGGCTGGCAAACGGTGAATTTGCGTTCACAATTAGAAAGCATGCCTGATGGCGGTGTATTTGTGATGAATGTGCCCAAAGCGCCCTACCGCTGCCCACCAGGGCCTTATGAGCGCGCCTGCCAAGTAGCGAGTTATTTCAAAACTCATAAGCCTAACAGCAAATTAATTGTGCTGGATGCCAACCCAGAAATTACCTCTAAAAAAGGTTTATTCACCAAAGTTTTCAGTGAGATGTATGCTGGCATCATTGATTACCGACCTAACAACGTTGTGCTGGAAGTGGATATTAAAAGCAAAACGGTTAAAACAGATTTTGAAACGGTGTCTGCTAATGTGCTGAATATTATTCCACCCCAACGCGCAGGCAAGCCAGCGCAAATGGCAGGTTTAAATAATATTGATAAGCGCTGGTGCGAAGTCGATTTTTTGACGTATGAATCCAAATTAGCGCCCAATATTCATGTGATTGGCGATTCGGTTTCTGCTGCCCTGCCAAAATCGGCACATATGGCAACCAGCCAAGCGCGTGTTTGCGCCAGCGCGATTGTAGAACTGATGCAACATCGCGCGCCTGACCCAAACCCTGTTTTCGCCAACACTTGTTACAGCTATGTAGACGACAAGCAAGCGATGCACGTCGCCAATGTGTATCGTTACAATGCTACAAAAAAAATTATGGTGTCTGCTGAGGGTGGCGGTGTATCAATGCATCCATCTGAATTGGAAGGTCAATATGCAAGTGCATGGGCTACCAATATTTGGTCAGATGTACTGACTTAACACTCAAAAAATCATGAAATT
>JAKFVB010000013.1 GCA_021732405.1 Methylotenera sp. | reverse complement strand
GCCGCCACTGCTATTTTCTATTTTTCCACCTACACCACCCCCACCTTTACTGCCACCACGCATAGCGGCATAGGTCATTTTTGCGATTTGTGCGGTGGCTAAGGCCAAACCTAAGCCGCTGGCATTGTCGCCACCTCCCACTAAGCTATTGGCAATGTTGTCTAGCTTAGTAAACAAGTAGGCAAACAGACACATCACCACCATCAGACTGAATATTGCTTTCAGTGCAGCCGCTTGTTTCGCGCCAACGAATGTGGCTGATTGATCCGTATTAAAGCCTAGGTGAACTATGTAACCGTTGACAATTACAAATACCAGCCCTAAAAATATCATCATGAATAGTTGCAAAAGTAAGATGTAAACAATCTTATTTTTCCAACCATCAAAGAAATTCTTGCTGGGTTCAAACGCTAATGCACCGATGAATAGTGGACCTACTGCCAACACTAAACTGAGCGTTAGCAGGTTCGTGAAAAAGATAATGCCAACCGCACCAAACAAAATAAGGACACAAATTAAATACAAATTAGCCACGATGCTGAGTGCAATACCACTTGCCACATCAAGAATATTTAGTTTCATTCTCGCTGCGACAAGGTCATTGAAAGGCGTTAGCAGTTGGTTAAAATTGCAATCTAGTGCATTGAACATTGCTGTGTCACCAGTTCCCGTGACAGGGCAAGCACCGCCGCCAGTCGTCGAAACAGCAACCGAACTCATTAAGTTCGCGCTGACCGTTTTGACTGTACCGATGACTTCAGCCTGATAGATGCCTGCACCACAAGCGATGAATAAAATCATGGCCATTTTGGCTGAGCGCCATACGATAGTACTGATCGGCTCACGCACCTCACCACGCATCACAGCAAAACCTACAAATAGGTAGTAGAGTGTTAAAGCAGATAGAGCTATTGCAGCCACATAAACGCTTAACTGTGCTGACACTTGATTTACAAAGTGGTCTACATAAGAGAAAAATGTACCACCGATATAGTTAAACATGCCGCGCCTTTGTTATTGGCGTTAATTGTATAAACTGCTTGCATAAAATTACCAAATTTGGTATTATTTCAGCATGAATTACGCTATTGAGTTTTACAGTGATGCTGTGCGTGAAGAGATTGATGGTTTGCCTATTGGTTTTAGAGTACGTTTTGCTATCTTTGCCGACCGCATGATTGAACACGGTGCAAATTTGGGTGAGCCTCACACTGAAGCAATGGGTAACGGTTTGTTTGAGATGCGCCTGAAAGCCAGCGAAGGCATTGCCCGTGTGTTTTATTGCACTTTGGTTGGTAAGCGCATCGTCATGTTGCATAGCTTTGTTAAAAAAACACCCAAAACACCACCACGCGAATTGCGATTGGCGAACACACGTATGAAGGAGATTAAAAATGCAAACATATAAAGAAATGCGTAATAACTGGATGAAAGATCCTGCTTTTAAAGCAGAGTATGACCGTATAGAGCGTGAAGAAATGCCCATGCTTGACGAAATCCTAGCGGTTCGTAAAGCGGCTGGGTTAACACAAGCGCAAGTGGCTGAAAGAATGGGTAGTACCGCACCTGCGGTGTCTCGTTTAGAAGACGCCCTCATCTCAGGTAAGCATTCACCCTCATTAGCAACTTTGCGCAAGTATGCAGCAGCCGTTGGTAAACGGCTTGAAGTGCATTTTGTATGAGAATGACTACCTAGCATCTAACTTCTCATTATTAAAATGAGCGATTGGTTGAGGTGCAGATATAGGCTTTCCTCTATCCTCTAACGTAGCGTTTGCTTGTAATTCATGTAAAGCCTGCAAGGCATTGATGCAGTTGGGTGTTAAGCTGCGCTCAGCAGGGCTTTCGCTGCACCAATCACTTATCTTTTTATAGAGCGCAGGCACTTTCAATAACTCCTGCACTGTGTAAGTCTTTTGCGAGTCAGCTTTGTCTTGCCCAGAACACGCCGTTAATAAAACTGCCATAAGCGTAATAAGTGTTAGTTTCATGATGCAAATTCCCTTATTGATAGCTTGGTTAATCCCAGTTGGTAATCGGTTCTGGCGCAGAAATAGGATTGCCTCTATCCTCAATCGTGGCTTTTACTTGCGCATCTTGTTTAGCATGCTGCAATAACTTGTTTTGTATTTCAGCCAGTTGTGCGCTCAGTTGCATTTGCACCACGGTGTTTTGAATCTTGGCTTGTTCGCCTGCCATACGGGCTTGCAGTTCGGCAATGGCTTTAGGGTCGTCTGTATTGCTAATCTGATCAATTAAGCCCTGTATCTGCGCTTGCTCAGTAGTGGCGGTATCGTAGGCTTTTTCGTAATTGTCACGGTCTATGTAATGTTTTTTAACTTCTGCTTGGCACAGGGTAAGAGACTCACCTGTTTGCCCATTACAAACATCCATGGATTGCACAGGTCGCATCATTTGGCTATATACTTTTTGTGCATCAGCGGGTAAATATTGGCGTAAATTAGGATCGTTTAATACCGCGCCGAAGCCACGTTTCCCCGTCATGGACTGATATTGTGCAAGTTGTTGTGCGTATTGCTCTTTCATGGCTTGCAGCTGCTTACCCCATTGCACAATATTCTCGAGCGTATTAGCAAGATTCGCAGCATCAATAACAGGAATGCCGCCTGCATTGGCAGGCGCAATACTGGCTTGTAAGCTGGTCGCAAGAGTTAGTGTAATAACGAATGCTTTAACATTCGGTTTTAAGTGGTGTTTTTTCATGATATTTATCCTTTTATGTCCTATGTCGGTTATTTTTTATATCAACAATTCAATCAATCAACCCAATGGCCACAGGTTTGAGTGCTGCTTTGACCATTACCGCCAGTAAAACCACTCAGAAAACCACCGCTATTGTTTGAATTGCCACCCATGAAATTATTAAATGGCCAGTAAGTTTGTGACTGCGTCACCACATAATGCGCACCATTGTGAAGGTCTGTATATGCATGACCTTCATAGTCTGAGCAGTACGCAGGCTTAATGCCTTGAATGCAGCCTTGCAAGCCATTGGTATAAGCGATGAGCGTCACATTCAGTGAGGCTGCATCACAACGTCCTGCGCCATTAGCGATAGCGTTGACTAGACTTTTCATTTGCGGTGTTTCTGATGAAACTGGACATAGGTTTAAAAAGTTGATGCGGCCTTGTAGGGTGTCGCTGAAATCGTCAAAATCAATACTGAAATACTCACTCAGTGATGGTGAGCATTCGCTGGGTGGCGAACCTGTAGAAAGGCAAAGTATTGCTTCACAGGCTAATTTAACTTTGCCCGTGAGTTCGTTGCTGTCAGCGTGGGCTGTATTCATCGCTAAAGTGCTTAACAGGATGACAGGTAGTTTTAAATGTTGGTATATGTTCACGATGATGTCCTTAACTAATCAAAAACTTATTGGGATACTCGCCCTTTATTGGCTTTAGTCATGGCTTTACGCTGAGCCAATCGATCTAATAAAATTGGCATCCAGTCTTGTATGTCATCACCCACTTCTGCACGAATTTCATCTAGCATTTCTACGTTATCTAATGAAGTACTGAGTACGTCTAACATTTCATTGAAGCTGCCAAGGTCTAAGGTAACGACTGTTGAGGTATGACCTTGCTTGACTAGAAACTGACGGCTCGTTTCACCAAGTGTGCGGATGGTGTGATATTCCATCTCGGTGACTTTGAAGCCTTCCACGTAGTCGTGGTAATCGGCTTTAGGATTAGGTAAAAATATTTGCGTAGCACATTGCTCTACCATGGCTGCAACGTGTGGTGTTTTAAGGATTTGTGCAGGGCTTTGTGTATCAAAGATACCGAAACCATTTTGTTTACGAATGGTAAATTGTTTGTTGACGGCAAAGTCTGTGAATTCTGACAGCTCTAAACGCTTCCAAAATTCAGCCATGACATAGATAAAACGGCGGCCGTCAATCAAGCTTTCTGTTAGGTGTAGTAAGTACATAGTGACGGGCGCTAGGATGTCTTTATCTTCTAAAAAAGCCGTGTCATCAAAACCAAATAGATGGCCTTGACTCAAGTCTATTTTGTCTTCCACGTTATCCAGCACCCAGCCATAGCTACTGCCTCTGCACCATTTTTGTAGGTAGTCATGTACGCTATTTTGTTTCGTATTGGGAAGTTGCTGGTTAATCGCATATAAGCCGCGTTTGCTCCGCTCAAAGGTCATCATCACACGGACTGCACGCTCCACTTCATGACTATCAGTGGCATTGAGTGGATAAGGCACGAGACTTTGCACAAGTTTTACTAAAAAGCTAATATTGTGTTCAGTCGCCTCGAGCTGAAATGGATTGAAGCCCGTAGGTATCCCTTTTTTAAGGACGCGATAATTGCCGCCTAGTGCGCGGATGACAATCTCAGCGCCACGATCTTTGTCAAAAAAGACAATCGTGGGTTGGTATTTCAAAGTCATCAGTAGTAAGAACAACTCCAACACGGTTTTGCCTGAACCTGTCATGCCGATAATGGTGGTATTGCCAGGCGCTTTTTTATCGGTGGAATCGTCGTTTTCGTCAGTGCCATGAAAATTAAAATAATACGGCGCACCATTCGGTGTTTTAAGGATGGTGACGGCCTCACCCCATGGATTGTTATCGCGCTTACCCGTGCCAAAGCCGTGCATCGCGGCTAAACCTGCAAAGTTGCGTGAGGTGAGATGTGCTTCGCGCGGCCTTAAATGCCAGTGCGCAGGCTGCTGGGCAAACCATGCGGCATCAGCCACTAAATCCAGCAGTGCGGTTTGGTAGCCATCATGACTGAGTGCCGAGCGTGCTTCTGCCATATTGCGCGTGGCTTCATCCATGTTATCGCCCAATACGGCTAGTGAATAATGGTACTCTCCAAGTACAAACTGTCCATCAACCAGCTGATCAATGGCTAGGTCTAAGGCCTTAATTTGTGAAGCTGCACCATCTTCGGTTGAAACCAATTGATTACGCTGTTTTTCTAATTTGTCTTTGGCACTGGGTTTGTCTAATATCGAAAAACTTTGCGTCTCGATGTATTCATACGGTGTGTACAACAAACTATTCATGCAGCCTGCGTCCGTATTGGCTGGGTAATCTTTCAAATCCAGCATTGCGGCGAAGCGTCTTTTATTCGGTGCACGAATTTCTATTTTCTCTTCAACAAAAAATAGGCGTGAGGTTTGTAACACGTCACGAATTCGGTAATCTTTGACAGGTACTTTTTCCCAAACAGTGTTAAGCAGGTAGCCGTAAAATGCGAGCTGGTTGGAATAGGTAATGTTGTTTTCTTGATAAGTGGCGAGCCGCTCCACATCATACTTTTTGAGTGTGGCTTGCATGCGTGTAGCGAGTTCTTCAATTTTGCGCAGCGCGTGCTTATCTGCTTCTTCGATGGCACGCAGTGATTTTTCTTGAAGGCCGACAACGCGACCAAAAAGGTTTTTCTTAACCGCACCATAAGGTCTATACACCAACGTAAGATAGGTTTCGTTGCCCATCATGTTGTAACCCTCAAAACTTGCGTAATAGCGTTTCGCCAAGGTATTCGCAAACGGATTTTGGTATTCGGTGGTGAATTGATCTGAGTATTGGCGACGCACACGGTGTGACCAAATGGCTACTTCACCTAGGCCTATCAGCAGTTGATTAAACGCCTCATGCAATATGTCTAAATCAATTGCATCACGTGTTTCAAAAGCAATGCCATCTACCAGCCATGTGGTTAAATAGGCACCGTCTAAAGTTTTGACCACCGCATCGCTAATTGCACTGCTATAACGCAAATACTCGCTAGCACTGATTTCGTTGTTGGCAATTTTCTGATGTTTTGCAGTCATAGTTTTATCATCTCGTTATCGCTGTCATTTTCTGTGAGTTCTTTTTAAAAGCTTTTAATATATAAAATCTTTTTAGTAGTGCATGGGTGAACCCTATTAGGGGTTGATACAGTTCGCCCATGAACCCTATTTGAGTTATACACAGCTCACCCATGCACCCTATCCATTTTTTCTTGTGGATAAAGTGACAGTTACCCACAGGGTAAAACGGCTCACGCATGAGCCCTATTGGGTTTATACCGCTCACGGGTGAACCCTATCTGAGCCAATATTCGTGTTGTTAGCAGCGCTTTCTTTGATGATGACGCCTGACTTTTCTGCAAATTTTCTAATGAAATGTTGCATGCTTTGATCGAATTTCGATAAATCCACCATGCCTTTTGACTGATTGTTGATGACAACCCCATTACCATTAACCTGATTGATATTGATTTGCAAGTTCTCAATATGAATCACTTTGGCATCAACTTGCTGTGCCGAATGCACATAATTTTTGATGTCATCGACAATGTCCGAGACTTTGTTCGGAATATAATCCCATGATGCTTCTGCCACGTTGTTGTCAAATAGGTCTCTTAGCACGATTTTTTCTCGTAATACATAGTGATTTTTTCTGCCTACTTTTTCAGTTAATTAGTACGATAATTGCCTTAATTCCACGAGATTTCTTTTTACTTGCGAGATGGATAAACCCGATTTCACGGACAAGGTATGCTCAGACGGGAATGAGGCGCCAGTATTAAAGTTGGCGTGTGATTTAATAACCAAATACACTTTAAGGGCAGAGCCACTGATATTGGCAAGGTCGCCACTATCTATCATGGATTTAAATACATGAAACCATTGTGTGTTGACTGCTAATGATTTATCCACGGCAGTCATTTATGAACGCTTTTTATAACGCATAGGTGCAACACTTTTTGCACCCCAAAACTTGCTATTACGATGTCTTGCACTCATTTTTAGCCTAAGTACATACTGCATTAAGCGTTGATCATCACTCTTTGAAATAAGTCGCATTGTCACGATAATTGGAATAATCATCGCCAAGACTGTGACGCCTAGAATTGGCATGAGCCACATCCCCCATATCCCGATGACAAATAGCGGGATGCACGAGAAAGCGAGTGGCTCCAGTGGCACGCCAAATATCATACTGGGGCGTGTACAACCTTTGAAAATGAGGTCGCTCATGTTTTAGAAAAACAAAAGCGCAATCGCTGCTGCACTACCAATCATGATGGCGCCTAACAGCAAGTTGCCATAATCTTGAATTCTTGCGCCGCCTGAGGTGCACTTATAACCCGTCCACATAATCATGAGCGTCATGTATGCGAGTCCTAAGGCTGATGCCCATGTGATTACCTGATCTATGATAGTTGCGCCTGGAGTTACACCCCCTGGGGCAGCATGAGCGTGTGTTGTCAATAAAAGGCTAGTTGCGGCAATAGTGATGTGTTTGCCTATCTGAAGTGGTATGTGATTATTTTTGTCGTGGTGCATGCTGTATCCTTTTAGTCTGTTTTTAATGGATGTTTAAATACAAGGTAATGTCATTGCCTTTTTGTTGTTTTTGGGGGATTTTTTGCGGAAATCTAAGCACATTAAAATACCACCGCATTTTCTGACTTATCGGCAGTAATGGCGCTTATTTGCATTGCTTTGTTGTTTGCAGGTCTGGTATTGATGCTCAGTTTTGCGAGTACCTTTTTGGCGTATTGTGTGCCAACTGCTGAATTAAGTTGGCCAGAGTAATAGCAAGACAGGGCTTTATGCGTTGCATTTTCTCGATAGCCTTGTGCGCTTGCGCGATTAAGGCATTCACTGAGTATTTGGCCGCCCGCGTTTAAGTTGGTACACACCTCAAATACATTATCGAAATTAAGCTTAAAACGACTAAAGTTACTACGGTTTATTTGTGCCAAACCGGCAGAATAGTTGTAGCCTGCGTTTTCTAAAAACTTCGCGGTGGCTTTGGCTTCAGTAAGGTTTTGCGGTTGACGTTGCAAGTGCGCATTCACTACGCCAATTGCGTATGGATTGTGGCTAGACTCTACGCTGATGACACGCATCATTAACTGCTGATCCACCATGGGCGCACATTGTTGAATAGTGATGGTATCTAGTATCACTGCGCCTTATTCCTTGCCTAGCGCTTCGGTCAGCAGGTTAAGCTTAATCGCTTCAGCAGGCACTTCTAAGCATTCACCCGTGAGTTCGAGCTTAATGTGTATAAAGCCAGCCGTTGTTGGTTTGTGATGCAGCAGTACCATGCAGGGTTGATGATCTTGGTAGAAGCCTAGTAATAGCGGTTTTTTGATTTTGCTAGGTTCTGTTTTAGTCAGGTCAGTGCGTTTAGCCGTGGACAGTTCTTCATTCGCTGGGTTGTGATAGGGTAAAACTTGAGTGGCGACCGAGACGAGTGCAGTATCTGTAGTATCAACATCTTGTGGAGCATTGTTTGTATCGGTAGCTGCCTCTGTTTTGCGGGCTTTCAATATCAATGCATTGGTGATTTCTTCGTTGCTATTGATAAGCGATTCCGCCAGTACTGGCGCGTCTTTGTATAAATTGATTAGCCTGTAAATAAGCTGCGCGCCTTTGATTTTTCCTTGGCTATAAGCCTCAGCAATCATTTCAGGCATGTCTAACAATGCTAAGTGATAAGTTACATAATTAGCATTCTCAGATAGCTTTTCGGCGATGCTGCTTTTACTGTCGCCTGCTGCAATGCGTTTTTGTATAAATTGCGCAATATCCATGGCCGCCATATTGGCGCGCTTGGTGTTTTCAAGTACTTGGCTGTAATCATCAAACGCGCTTGCGTTTGTTTCAATAATGGCCGCTATCGTACTTACCCCTGCCTCTTGTGAAGCACGGTAGCGTCTCGCTCCGTGAATGATCGTGTAAATACCATCCACTGCTGGGCGCACGTGTATGGGTGTTTGTACACCTCTACGTTTTATATCACTGACAAAATCTTGCCAGTTTTCATCATTGAAATCTTTGCGTGGCTGATTTTCATCTTCGATGATTTGATTCAGTGGTATCGCCAGTACCACACCAACTTGGTTATCCAGTATTGCAGGGGCGGAAGTAGTTTCACGCTTAACAGCATCTAGCATTTCCAGGTTAAATACCGACTTTTTGACGTTGGCTATCATTAACCTATTGTCTCTACATGGGTAGACTCAACATCCACTTCAAGCTGTAATCGCGCTAACACAATATCAAATATCTTACGCATACTTGCCCAAGTGCTTCTGGCCATGGTGTTGGTTTTAGCCAGTTGTGCGATGGTGATACCTTCTTTTTGACATTCGCGTACTGCCTGACGTAGCGGCATTAGCAAAATCCTGCCTTCGTTATCGGTTAAAAAATGCTCACCAATACGTTCGCCTAATTCGGTTAATGCTTCTCGGTGTTTATCGGTAGCCTCTACCATGTTAGGTAAAAAACCTAAGAAATTGAGCTTAGCGTTGAATACCGTTTTAATGTTAAGCACACCACGTTGACCATATAGCGTCGAACTCATGCCTTCAATGCTTTCTTGCGATAACTGGATTGGACTTAATACCGCATCCGCTAGCGTGAGCGCGATGGTGACGCGAATATCCAACGAGGGTGGCCCATCGATAATACAGAGATCATAATGTGCATCTACACTGGTTAAGAAATTGGCAAAGTACTGGTGTGCTATAGATGACTTTTCTGTGAGCTCGCCTTCATGCTGAACTTTTACGCGAGCTTGCTCAACCAAGATATTATTAAATTGCCCATCGGCTTCTAAAATATTGAACCCGCTAACACCAACATTAATATCAAAGATGTCAGTAGTTTGAAATATGACCTCAGTCACGGTTTTGGCAAGAGGAACAGCCTCACCATTGCGTTTGAAGAACTTAGTGGTGTTCCCTTGATCATCAAAATCAATCACCAGAACACGGTAGCCTAAGTTTCTGGCATAGAGGGCAAGCTGACAGGTATTGGTCGACTTACCGACCCCACCTTTTTGTACGCCTATATAGAGGATTTTCATGATTAAATAGATGCTGTTTTTTGTTGATTCATGGCGTATAGTTTAGATATATCTAATATTAGTGTCAAGCAAATAAATAGATATATCTAATATAAATTGTAGTTAAATCTAATTTATGGATACATGGCAAACTAGATTAAAATATGCAATTGAAATGAGAGCGGTGACTAAACTCGCTCTTGCAAAACATGTGGGTATAAAAGCACCGTCTGTGAGTGCTTGGTTATCATCAAAATCAAAAACAATGAGCGCGGAACATGGGATTGCGGTGTGTGAGTTTTTAGGCATCACACAAGAATGGCTGTTCCTCGGCAAAGGCAGCATGGACGAAGTTAAAAATGATACTTACAAAAGAAAGGTACTAACTCAATTGGCTGCAGAGCTTCCAGAATTCGCGGTGGACGAGGCGATTAGACGGATTGCTGATATTAAGGAATTCGTCGAAACCGTTAAGAAAAATACCGCCTCAGGCCAGTAATATTATCAAGCTATGTATTCAGCTGGAATTAGATTTTGGAGAATCAGACTCTGATCAGTAAAGTCCTAGCGAGTACAACTTAGTTAATTACCCTTAGCAGAAATTCTAAAAAAGTAAGCGCCCCGCTTACGATATCGCACCCCATCACCAAATCATTACTGAATAGTCCGATAAAGACCATCAAACAGATTTATACCTACCATCTAATAAAATATATGTATGTTTAATTATAAATTAGATATATCTATTGCATAATTATTAGATATATCTAATAATATAAGCTAATTTGATTAACTTAAACCATAGCTTGGTCACAGTATGCAATCACACATAGTCTATTCCTTGACACAAATGCTGCCGTAATGAGCTTATTTTTGGCGCAAACAGACTTGATTCAATTGACTGGCTATGCCCGTAAGGCAAAGCAATGCGCTCAACTATCTATCATGAATATCCCTTACCGCGTGAATGTGAGAGGTGAGCCTTTGGTGGCCATCGCCTACATTAATGGATTAAAAGCTGAGCCCATTAAAACAGGCTGGCAATCCAATCTAATGGCAGCTTAAACCATGGTGAGGGGTCGTAGGCCAACAGTTCATGCGAATTTACCACCACATATGCGTGCACGCGTACGCGGCGACACTACCTATTATTACTACGACACTGGCGGCAAGCCACGCAAAGAAATTTCACTAGGTAAAGTTTATGTTGAAGCCATCCGAAGATGGTCTGAGTTAGAAGGCAAAAAAACCACGCCACTGATTTACTTTAAAGATATTGCTGATCGCTATTTGCTCGAGATTGTACCCACTAAAGCAGCACGCACACAAATCGACAACGTACGCGAAATGCAAAATTTAATTGCATTTTTTAACAATCCACCTGCACCCATCGCAGAAATTAGACCAATACATATTAGGCAATACCTGAATTGGCGTACAGATAACGGTAAAAAAAGTACAGTTCGCGCCAACCGTGAAAAATCTTTGCTTTCTCACCTATTTAACATTGCACGTGATTGGGGTGCATTAGATACTGTTAATCCATGTCAAGGCATAAAGGGTTATACGGAAGAAGGTCGAGATGTTTACGTCGAAGATAATATCTATGATGCAATTTATCAAGTGGCAAGCCAGCCACTTAAAGACGCACTGGATTTAGCTTATTTGACTGGGCAACGTCCTGCTGACGTTATCGCGATGAGTGAGGCAGACATCCAAGATAAAATTCTGCTAGTTCAGCAAGGCAAAACCAATGCTAAGCTACGCATTAGCATTACTGGGGAATTAAAATCACTCTTAGAGCGCATACTGAAAAGCAAGCAAGCGCACAAAGTGCGTACTTCGCAATTGATATGCACCGAAACAGGCAGACCGATTAGTCAAAATGCATTAAGACTTAGATTTGATAAAGCACGGGATAAAGCCATTAAACAAAACCCCGCAATAGCAAAAGATGTTAAGCATTTTCAGTTTAGAGACTTAAGAGCCAAAGCAGCGAGTGATAAAGCAGAAAGTGAAACAATGCGTGATGCTCAACTACAATTAGGTCATAGCTCCATGGCTATGACAGAGCAATATGTTAGGCAACGTCGCGGGCAAAAAGTAAGCCCAACCAGATAGTCTAAATTCCCTAAAAATATCTATTTACGGAACAAAATTTCGTTATATATACAAGCATATTTTTTACAAGTGAGCAACGGTTGCTTTTAGGTTTTAGCCACTAAAGTGGACGATTTTTTTCGTTTTCAGAGACAGCCTCTATAAAAACTTAAAAATATAGGGTATTCGTAAAGTTTTGTGTATTGACAAAATTTAGGGTAATGCTACAAAGTAATTAAATCTCGTAAAATAATGTCGATTTTAGTTTCTAATAGTCCGCTTTATGGCAATCTAATTGATAAGTTATGGGGCAAAAATCGGCCACTTTGAGACATACAAAAATTTTAGATGAACTTCCACTTTGGGGACAAAGCTGCCGCACAGTTTTGCAATGTTAATGATTTCTGTCGACGCTAAGCTGACATTCTATTTTCATAGAATCATAGAAACTCTCTTAAGTAACACACCTTTTCCCCGTGATTAAATTGTTAACAATTTGTGATAAATAAGCTGATTGGCTTCCTCATAATGGTTCCAGCTATACTTGGATTTGAATTTAGAGATTAAGCAAAAAATTAGCTCAATGGCTTGCCTTAATAACCAGCAAATCTAAGAGGAAGAGCTAGATGAACCTACAAATAAGTTTAACTCCAATTAACTTATATTTTATTAATATCAGGGACTAAATATGACGAATCAACTCAAAAATGTAAGCACAATTACTGCATTAGTATTATCACTTGCGGCGACTTCTCTACCAGCTTTTGCTGATGATGTAATGCTTGGAACAGGTGGATATAACCGAGTCATGCACGATATGAAATTAATGGCAATGTTGGATGGTAACGGTGATCATATGGTCACAAATGCTGAATATACAACATTTTATGAAGACACTTTCAGCAAGCTTGATAAAAATGGTGATGGCTCGCTTGATGAGAAAGAATGGATTGGTAAAAAAAATGATAGTACTGCAATGGTTGGTACTGGCGGGTACAATCGTGAGCTGCGTAAAATGGCAATGATGAAGGCCATGGATAGCGATGGAGATCATAAAATTACAAAAGAAGAGTTTTTAGCATTTCATCAATCAGTGTTTAACAAGATGGACAAAAGTAGCGACCAGCAAATTAGCGCACAAGAGTGGGCGGGGAAAATTTTAGGTGGAAAATAGGACTTACTAACCCTAATAGACAGAAGCCAGCATTTGCTGGCTTTTTTTATTTTTTAATTCATTTACGTTGTTTTGACAATACTTAATTTACCCATGCGGTACCGCAAAGTACTTGGATGCAAATCTAATATCCTTGCAGCACCATTTGGGCCTTCTATCACCCAATTTGTTTTTATTAGTACGGCTAAAATATGTTGCCGCTCAACAGACACAAGGCTATTATTTGATTGCGAGATTTCTGAAGCAAGCTTACTTGAGACTAATAACAACTCAGGATCAACTTCAATGATCGCGCTATCAGCTAAAATAATTGTGCGCTCAATCACATTTTCTAACTCACGAATGTTGCTGGGCCATTGATATGATTTCAACCTCTGTAAAGATTTTGTGCTGATACCTTCGACTTTTTTACCCATACGCTTTGAAAATTTATCAATTAAAAAATAGACTAACAAAGGAATATCTTCAACACGCTCACGCAATGGTGGTGTGGTTAGTGGAAACACATTGAGCCGATAATACAAGTCTTCACGAAATGCTTTATTTTCAATTTCTTGCAAGAGGTTTCGATTCGTTGCAGCTATAACTCGCACATCTACCCTAATTGGCGTTTGTCCACCCACGCGCTCAAACTCTTGTTCTTGCAACACACGCAACAGCTTTACCTGAATATCTAGTGGAATTTCACCAATTTCATCTAGAAAAATAGTACCACCATGTGCAAGCTCAAATCGGCCAATACGCTGTGCAATCGCACCACTAAAAGCGCCCTTCTCATGTCCGAATAACTCACTTTCAATCAACCCCGCAGGCAAAGCAGCGCAATTAACTTTAATGAGAGGCATCTCATGCCGATGACTATTAGAATGTATGGCTCGTGCAATTAACTCTTTACCTGTGCCAGATTCACCTTGAATGAGTACAGAGGCATCCGTTTTTGCTACGCGATTAACGCTGCTAAGTAAGGATTTAATATTGACACTTGCGCCAATAATTTCACTAGCGTGATGATCAGTTTTTAATGCTTTTTGTAAGTATAGGTTTTGGGCTTGTAGTTTTGCTTTTTCTTGTTCCAATAAAACATGCTCTGTAATATCGATAAACATAGAACGTGTAAAAGTGCCGCTTTGATCTGGCTTAGTCCAAAACTTAACCCAAATTGATTTCCTATTATCCTTACGAAACAGTTCAAACTCAACGCCATCAAGTTCAGTGCCATGCACAATGGAGTGTTCAAATATTTCTTGCATTCTTAGGTGAGCATCTGGCGCGCTTGAGGTAAACGTGTGGCAATAACAATCAGTCACTTCTTCGGCTGTAATGCCCAGCAGGCTCAAAGCTGTTTTATTGGCTCTAATAAAGCGTGAATTTAGTTCTTGGTGAATGTATGCAATTGGCGCCTCATCAAACAGATCGCGAAATTGTTTTTCTGCTTCATTTAACATTTTAATGGCTCGAATTCGACTTAACTCACTTGCTGCTCTAGCGGCGAAAATTTTAAATATATAAAAAAGTTGTGATGTTGGAGGCATTTGTTTTTTACTGTAAATTGCCACATGCCCAAGCACTTCACCATCCACATCCTTAAGCGGCACACCAAGGTAGCTCTCTAAATAGTCCCAAATTGGAAACTTTTCCCCAAGACCAGAAGGGTGGTGACAAAGCCCACCATGAATCACATCCTTACATGGTGAGCCTTGTAAATCCCATTCATCATTGTCAATTAGTTGCCCTTCGCTCCAATAGGCTAGTGTTTTAACCCTTGTTTTATTTTTGGTAAACACGGCAACAAAAGCATTGGGTTCGCCAGTTGCCTCACTTAAATTTTGCACTAATAATTGAAAAAAATGATCCCCAGTAGCAATCACTGTACCCTCTAAAACTTTAAGCAAAACTGACAAATCAGTTACTGCTAACTCGCTACTTGATGTTGTGAATGTGCTTGAGATCGGTGTCATTTTATTTCCTGCTTACTTAATTTTTATCAAAATGGGTTCAATATCAAATCAATAAACAATATACCCTCAAATATTGGTGGCAGCCACTATATATTGTGGCTTAGATGCGCGATAGAAATGTTATATTTTCGTGACTTATTAATTAATATATTGATTATAAACAAAAATATATTGTTGGCATGCTACTTGCGATAATAAAACTAAGAATATACGGTTTTAGTCTCAGATTTATCACACAAAAATAACAATTGCATAGCATGTTTTTTTATAAGAAGGGCTTGCTATTGAGAGGAGTAAAAATTGCAACGCAACATATTAATTATAGAAGATGACAAAGACATTGCCAATTTAGAGCGGATGCACCTATCAGAGCTTTCGCATAAAGTTAAAGTAGCTTACGATGGTGTGGTAGGGTTGGCAGAGGTAGAATCTAAACCATATGATTTGGTGGTGTTAGATATTAATTTGCCAGGCATTGATGGCATAGAAATTTGCCGTCGCATTCGTGCAAAAACCAATAAAACGCGTATTTTGATGTTGTCTTCAAAATCCACTGAAATAGACCGTGTGCTGGGTCTGGAAATGGGTGCTGACGATTACATGGTAAAACCATTTAGCGTGATGGAATTAAAAGCCAAAGTAAAAGCACTTTGCCGCAGAATGGCCGATTGTGATTTAAGCGACAACATTGAACAAAACAATATTATTGACATCGGCGCGTTGGTTATTGATGCCTCAAGACGCAACGTTAGAGTGCATGGTGGTGAGATTGAACTGACCGCAAAAGAGTTTGATTTGCTGACTTACTTTGCACAACATCCTGGCGTTGTATTTAATCGCGACCAGCTACTGAACCATGTTTGGGGTTACAGTCATAACGGCTATGAACATACGGTAAATTCACACATTAATCGCCTGCGTGCCAAGATAGAGACAAACCAAGATGCACCTGAATTTATATTAACCGTTTGGGGTGTTGGCTATAAATTCACCGAAGCACATTCTAAATCCTTGCAATAATGTTTAAGTCTATTTCTTGCAAGCTTGGCGGGGCGGCTTTAGTTATTCTAAGCTTGCAAGTAACATTCTTAATATTTACCATGCAACTAATGTTTAATAAAGCTCACTTGCTCACAGTGACTTTATACATAGTAGGTACAACCATTGCTGCGGCTGGTACATTTGCTGTTGTCTTGTACATGTTATTCACTCGCCGCTTAAGCGCAATGGATAACGCGCTAGAAAGTTTTCGCCGTAGCAATTTTTCTGAACCCATTTTTATGAAATTTTCTGACGCCGCGGGCGATGAAATTAGTCGACTTAGTTTTTCTATAGAGCAAATACAAAGAAAAATTAGCGCACAAATACAGCGATCACAAGATATGGACTCACAGCGTCGGGAAATATTTGCCAATATTTCACACGACTTACGCACGCCACTAACCTCAATGCGTGGTTACTTAGAAACGCTTTTATTAAAAACTGGCACAATTCCTGTTAAACAACAACGTGACTATTTAGAAGTTGCACTCAAGCAAACGGTATATTTAAGCAAGTTGATTAACGATTTGTTTGAACTCTCCAAGCTAGAATCTAATGCTGCTGCAGCCAAACTAGAAACTTTTCCGCTTAGCGAATTAGTGCAAGATGTGATACAAAAATTTCAACTTATTGCAGATGAAAAAGAAGTGTTGATAACAACAAATCATACACAATCCACTTTTGCTACCTATGGCGACATTAGCTTAATTGAGCGTGTATTGTCGAACTTAATTGATAACGCACTTCGTCACTGCTCGGCGAAGGCAACTATCAGCATTATGTTGTCGCAAACAAATAATCGTGTTCATGCGCAAATTACAGATACTGGTTGTGGTATTGCACCAGATAAACTACCCCTTTTATTTAACCGTAGATTTCAAGTCAATAAAACTTCAAGTGACAATAATCAAACGGGCGCGGGCTTAGGCTTAGCGATTACGAAGCGTATTGTCGAGTTGCATGGTGGCAAAATTCATGTAATAAGTACGTTAAATTTGGGTACTAGCTTTAGTGTTGACTTTCCCGCAGGTTAAAGAGCCGTTGGTACAAATACGGCTTCAAGTTAATGCGGCCTATTGAATCTAATAATAAAATATTGCCTATTTTGCGCACATCAAATTTTAGAAAATTCATCACTTTTCATGTTAGATTTTCGTGATAACTTATTTGGCTTACTTAAGTATAGTAGGAAGTTCTACCTTAGATTTATTACGTTTCTAATTGTGGATGGTAGATTTTAATTACTTATATCGAAAGGAAATATCTTGTCAATTCAAACTTCAAGTAAGGGTGCAATGTTAGCTTTAGGTGCAGCAGCATTAATTCTAGGAGGGTGTGCTGGTACAGGCTCGAAGACTGCTGATGCTAGTGCTGCAAATGTCGCTTGCGTAGGTGTTAACTCTTGTAAAGGTACTAGCGATTGTAAAACGGCGGGGAACGAATGCAAAGGTCACAACTCCTGCAAAACGGCTCAAAACGCTTGTAAAGGTCAGGGTTCTTGCGCTCACCCAGCCAATGCATGTAAAGGCCAAAACGCTTGTGCAGGCAATGGCCACGTAAATCTTACTAAAACTGATTGCGATGCTAAAGGTGGTCACGCAGTTTAAGTATTAGTGACTAAATATGGGCGTGTGATCATTTGCTAACGAGCACGTCCGTTTTATGCCTCATTCCAACTAAACACCCCATACAAACCCATAAACACATTTACCCACTTGGTTAAATGGCCGCTTACTTGGTGCGATAAATTAGCAATCCATTTCCGTTATAACTAGTAACTGCCAAATACAACAAACGTGATTAAAACGTTAATCATTTGTGATTTTACAGCGAAATTAAATACCCATACTTGAACCTGCTAATACTCAATTTAGCTACTGAATTTTGCAGCATTCTGCTCATAAATTACCAATAACCCAATAGGAGTTACGAATGAAAGATTTTAAACAATTGGCTGTCAACTCGGCTATTTCAAGTGTGATTGCGCTGAGTATTTCTGGCTTATTAACCAGCAATGCTAATGCGGCTGGTACTACAGAAAAATGCGCAGGAATCGTTAAAGCGGGTCACAACGATTGTGGTACAACCAAACTCGGTTGCCATGGTTCGCTTGAAGTCGATAACGATAAAGAAGCATGGATAGAGTTACCCGCTGGCACTTGCGAAAGAATTACTGGCGGCACGATTACAGACAAGCCATGGAATGTCCCTGGCGGTCCTGAAATATACGAAAAAATTAAAAACAAAGGTTAAGGTAATCATTAACGCTTAATACCTCTGCTTAATGTTTAAAAAACATCGCAGAGCTTGATGGCAAGACGCAATCACATAAGGATATGCATGACAATGTTGACGAATACAAAAACCATTTTGCTTACTTTATTGCTGAGTTCTTTTACTCATGCTCAAGCCGCTAACTTAAGCACAAACAAAGCCATATTAACGTTGGAAGGCGCAAAAAAAGTCATTGCGACAGCGGTGGCAGAAGCCAAACGTTTAAGTGCACCAGGCGCAGTGATTGCAGTGGTGGATGATGGCGGCAATTTAATGGCACTGGAACGCTTGGACAATACTTTCCCTGCTGGCGCGACTATTTCTATTGGCAAAGCGCGTACCGCAGCTTTATTTAAACGCCCCACCAAAGTATTCGAGGATATTATCAAAAATGGCCGTACTGCGATGATAGCTCTGCCAGATTCATTATTTACGCCATTGCAGGGCGGTACTCCTATCACCGTAGATGGCCAAATTGTAGGTGCTGTGGGGGTCTCTGGCGCTGCAAGTGCGCAGCAAGATGAAGACCTTGCCATCATTGGCAGCAAAGCAGTCACAGCTCCTGGCGCTATTCCTACGCCATCTGGTTCAGTCACTTTTATTCAGCACGACAAAGTCACTAGCGCGTTTAATAAAGGTATGCCTTTAGTAGAAGTAGATGGCTATAAAGTGCATGCCAGCAGACGTGAAAAAGCGGGGCAAGTTGAAGTACACGAGAACGAAACCGACGTAATTTATGTGCTAGATGGCAGTGCAACTTTAGTGACAGGTGGCATCATGGTTGAACCTAAATGGACGGCATCTGGTGAGGTACGTGCGCCACGCGTGGAAGGTGGCGAGACACAATTGCTTGCCAAGGGTGATGTGGTGGTGATTCCGCAAGGTGTGCCACATTGGTTTAAAGAAGCCAGCAATCCGTTTTTATACTTTGTCGTAAAACCTATCAATAAATAAATTTAAACAATCAGTTAGAGGTCATGATGAAAAGACTTATTGCCACTTTCAGCGGATTGTTGCTCAACGTCGCCATCAGCATCGCTTCGGCAGAAGTAAGCCCGACAGATTTACCTTCTGACGCGCCATTAACCAGTATAGATTTGGGTACAAAAGAGGGTGCTGCGCTAATGCAAGGTCAGTGGCGCTATAGCGACACCAAAATTGTTGAAACCACTTTTCGCTCTGCTGGAGCGGATGGTCAACCAAGCAGCCAAGCAGTCAAAACTTATGACTATGAGCCAAAAGCTGGTGCGAATGGTTTTGATGACTCTGCATGGGGAGCAATCGACCCTACAACAATTAATAAACGCCGCAGCAATGGACGCATGGCGTTTAATTGGTATCGCATCAACATTACTATTCCTCAACAAATCGCGGGGGTTGAAACCACAGGCAACACGGTGGTGTTTGACACTTCTGCGGATGATTACGCTGAAATTTGGGTTAATGGTGAGTTAGTACGCGGCTCTGGTCAATCTGGTGGCTCTGTAGTGGCAGGTTGGAATGCGACAAACCGCTTAGTCATTGGCCGCAATGTAAAACCTGGGCAAAAAATTCAGTTAGCAATTTTTGGTATCAACGGGCCAATTTCTGCCTCGCCCACTAATTATATCTACTTGCATCAGGCTAAACTATCATTTTACCAAGGTTTAACCGACCCTTACGCAGTTACGCCGCAAGAGGTTAATGTGGACGTGATTCGAAACGATGCTGCAGTTGATGCCATTGTTCCGCTCAACCCAAAAATTTACAAACTAGCAGAAGGCTTTCAGTTTACCGAAGGCCCGCTGTGGGTTAAATCAGCCGAGGTAAAAAATAAAAACGCTGGTGGATATTTGCTGTTTAGTGACCCAAACACCAACACCATTTATAAATATGATGGAAATTTAAGTGTGTTTCGCAAGCCAAGCGGCTACAGCGGCGCAGATATTGCTCAATATAAACAACCCGGCTCTAACGGGTTAACACTTGACGCACAAGGCCGCTTAACCACAGATGAACATGGTAATCGCCGTGTAACACGTACTGAGTTGGACGGCTCAATCACGGTATTAGCTGACCGCTTTGAAGGTAAGCGTTTTAATAGCCCGAATGACTTAGTGTATAAATCTGACGGCGCACTTTATGTCACCGACCCACCATTCGGCTTGCCAAAATTCGATAAAGACCCGCGCAAGGAATTGCCTTACAGCGGAATTTTTCGCGTTAAAAATGGCAAAGTTGACTTACTCGCCAATGAAATAACCGGCCCTAACGGCATTGCCTTTTCACCCGATGAAAAATTTCTCTATATTGGCAATTGGGATGACCATAAAAAAGTAGTGATGCGCTACCCCGTAAAGGCAGATGGATTACTTGATAAAGGTGAAATATTTTTTGACATGACTTCAGCAAAAGGCGAAGACGCGCTAGATGGCATAAAAGTTGACGTGCAAGGAAATTTGTATGTTTCTGGTCCTGGTGGCTTATGGATTTTATCCCCGCAAGGCAAGCATTTAGGCACTATTATTGCACCTAAACACCCGCATAATATGGCTTGGGGCGATGACGATGGTAAAACCTTGTACCTAGCTGCACAATCGGCTATTTACAAAATTAGGCTTAACATTAAAGGTGCGGGGGCATTGCCTTAAGCGTTGATGGGTGTATTTAACCTATGCATTGAATCTATGTAAGTTTATTGCATAGCAAAAGCTGCAGCACCTAACAGCGCCGTTTTAGGCTCAAGAATAAGTTTAACGGGTACATTTTTTAAAAGCGTTGAAAATCTGCCTTTGTCACAAAATGCCTGCATAAACGCGTCATTTTTAAAATACGCTGTTAATTTTGGTGCAATACCGCCGCCAATATATAGCCCACCACTTGAAAGCACTTTTAGTGCTAGGTTTCCTGCAGCAGCGCCATAGTTTTCTATAAAAATATGAATGGCCTGAACGCTAAGTGGTGATTCACCAGATTGCGCCGCTTGAAAAATTGCATTGCCGCGATCGACTGCCGCCATGATGTTAGATTTTATTTGAGAAGGTTCAGAAGCATTTTCAGACAATGCCAAAAATGCATAAATATTAGCAATTCCATTGCCTGAAACGACTCTCTCCCAGCTTGCATGTCCAAACTCTGACCAAATGTAGCGCAGTAAGTCCGTCTCCAGTGCATTATGTGGCGCATAGTCGACATGGCCACCTTCAGAAGCAACAATTTGGTATTGCGGCGCGCCCAAATTTTGTCCCGTATGTATTAAGATGGCCTCGCCTAAACCTGTACCTGCTGCAATTAAAGCAAGATTGCCAGATGAATTAGTGATGCCTTCATTGATAACCATTAATTTATCAGGTGATAATGTAAGCATGCCATGAGCCGTTGCTTCCAAATCATTCAGCAGCTTGACATGTTCAATAACAAGCGTTTTTTTAATGTCCTCTTCATCTAATACCCAAGAGATATTGGGCATTTGACAGCGACCATTAATGATGGTGCCAGCAACGGCTAGGCAGGCATGCTGAACGGCGGTGTTTGATAGCGTTATAAAATGCTTCAACATCGCTTCAAAACTATCTTGCTCTCTATTCACAAATCGCATTTCAAATATAGGCATCTTTGGTTCTGCCGTATCAAAAATGGCTAGTTCTGTTTTTGTGCCGCCTATGTCACCTGCAAGTATTTTCATGCTAATCCTTTGATCAAACTACTTATTTAAATAAAGCACTTACGCATTTTAATATACTGTTTAACACGCCGTGGTACTTGTTAGCGATGTTCGGCTTCACTGCCTGTGATAATCCGCGTGCCGCTTCGCAATGTGAGATACGCCCAAAACCAATCAAACATCACCGAAAAGCGGTTTCTTAAGCCCACTAAAAAAGTCAGATGAATCAGGCCCCACAGCCACCAAGCAGGCGCGCCGCTTAGTTTTATAAATCCAAAATCGGCTACTGCCGCCTTACGGCCTATGGTGGCCAAGCTACCTAAATGGATATAACGAAAAGACACTGGTGCTTGACGCCCCAGCACTTTTGCTGCAATCACTTTAGCTACGTATTCTCCGCCCTGTTTGGCTGCTGGCGCTAAACCTGGTACTGATTCGCCATTCCATCCATTTGAAAGCGCAGTATCACCAATGGCAAACACATTGCTGTGCCCAGCGACTGATAAATCTGTACTCACTTTAACACGGCCTGCCTTGTCTTTTTCTGCGCCTAGCCAGTCTGCTGCGGGAGATGCCACAACGCCCGCAGCCCACATGACAGTGCGTGATGGAATGCGCTTACCACTTACAATAACGCCTTCTGCATCAATGTGCTCTACTTTACTATTCAGATGCACTTCAACACCTATTTTAGTGAGCGAATCTAACGTAATTTTTGATAAAGATTCATCAAAAGTGGGTAGCAATCGATTACCAGATTGCACCAGCAACACGCGCGCACTGGCGGGGTCAAACCCACGAAATTCCTTTTCCATACCAAACCTTGCTAGTTCTGCAATAGAGCCTGCTAATTCAACGCCTGTAGGTCCGCCACCAACAATCAAAAATGTGAGCAAACTTTCGCGCTCTATTGGGTCAGAAGTGGCTTCTGCCAGCTCAAACGCTAGCAGTAAACGACGACGTACCTCGGTTGCATCTTCAATGCGCTTTAAGCCAGGGGCAAACTTTGCCCACTCATCACGCCCAAAATAGCTATGGCTAGCACCTGTGGCTAATACTAAATAATCGTATTGAATGCGCTGATTTTTTAAGGGATGATCTTCAAACACCAGCTCGTTTTTATCCGCATCCACGCCCACCACATTGCCCAGCAACACCCGCACATTAAAAAAATCGCGAAACATGCCGCGTGTGGGCGAGGCAATATCACCCTGGCCAAGGGCTGCCGTAGCCACTTGATAAAGCAAAGGTTGGAACAAATGATAATTGTGCTTATCCACCAAGGTGATTTGCACAGGCTGCATGGCTAGTTTTGCCGCACAAGCCAAGCCACCAAAACCTGCACCTACAATGACAACATGCGGTAAACCTTCGAGTGAAAATGCTGGTTTACCATCGAGCTGTGGATAAATTTGCCGTAATTTATAGCTGATTAAATAATCAATAGACCAGCATCCTGCGCCATAAATCGCCAATAATAATAATGCGAAAAACCAATAGGAATCTAAGCTCATTTGCATCATCATCATGGCAGGCGTTGCAACAATGACGGCCAAGGCTACCCAACGTAAGGCGATGCCCAACACCAACATTAATGCCAGCACTAAACCTAAATAACTGCCAAAACTTGCCGCGGTGGTAATCGGTAAAATATTAACGTATTGCGTAATACCACTAAAAGCAAAGTAAATTGCCGTAGCCATCCACAAGCGTAATAAAAACAGATAAACTGGGCTGCCAAACGTGCTTAACCATTTAAGGCCATTAATTATCCGTGCGGCAAAGGGTAGCGCACTATCGGCAAGCCCATGCCCTAACATGCGATCAATAGAAAGCGCGCCTGCACCATGCACCACAAACCAACAAAAAAGTGCTGCCCAAAATAAATGCTGATCTAAAGCAATATAATTAAACTGAATAACCAGCGACAATATGAACAGTGACAGCGCTGCAAACCGCGTTGCTAAACCAAAGGCTAACAACGCCGCGCTAATAAATTCAATACTGACACCCAAATAAGCTGCAGTGATTGGATTTAACCAAGCAACTGGATATTCGTTTTGCGATAACAGTAAAGCGTTATCCCAATTGCTTAGCTTAATGACCGCTGAAACAAAAAATATTTTGGCTAACCATAAGCGAGTCACTAAATCAGTCACAGGGCCAACGGTGCGCTCTACAAACTTAATAGCGGCGGCGACCCAAGCCATTAAGTTTGGAATCCAAACATGAGGTGTATTAGTTTTTATTGGCTGTTGCATGATTTAACCTTTTATTGCAGAAATATTGCCCAGCTGGTTGCTAGGTTGATTACTCGGATGAGTCGCCATATCGACAATGAAAAATACAAGTTTTGTTATTTTCGTGATGTAACTTGCAACATAGCACCGAGCTTGCGCCCTTAATCGCCAGATATGCTTCGGCCGCAAGCAGCATGCCGATTGGTGGCGCTATAAAATAAATCCATAATGCAGACCAAATGTGCGCAGAAAAAGCCGAGCCAAAGCTACGTGCGGGGTTCATGCTCATGCCAGAAATAGGTGCTTCAAATGTTATATAAATTGCAACCAGCGCACCTGCAAATAATGCAGTATAGCGATTAAGCCGTTTAGTGTTAGAAACCAATAGCACGGTCAACATTAAGCCAAAAGAAATAGAAACTTCTGCAATAAAGGCAGTACTAATACCTGCGCTACCTGGCAAAGTTGCTACGTAATTCACTCTTGGATTTGCAATCAACATTTTGCCTAACAACACTGTTGCTAACATCACACCCAGCAGCGCGCCAATAAATTGCGCAAGCATATAAAATACTGCATCCCAAGGTGCAATTTTGCCAAGGCGCAAAAAAGTGAGTGTGACGGCAGGGTTAAAATGCGCACCAGAGCGCTTACCCATGGGCGAATAGACAATCAAAATAGCTGTCAAACCCATCGCCAAGCCAATCAACATACGGCGTAAAAACGGGTCTGAGATTAGATGATGGATAGGTGAGCCTGAATACTCAATCAGTGCGACAAACGAGCAGGCTGACAACATAAAAATACCTAACTCTGCCGCCTCCATTAAATATTCAGGCCAATGTTGCTTTAACGCTAACATGCCCGCTAATGCGTTCATTTTTGCCCGCATTGATTGGGTTGTGAGCATCCATTGGCAGAGGCCATTTTCGTTGCAACCACTTTTGTCGCTTTTGTTTTAGCAGGTGTAGCAAGCTTATGATCACGTTGCCAGTAAGTTGGAATCCCCACCTGATAGCGACGTTTCACCAAATTGGCTACTAGGCCTGTCCAGCCTGTTTGATGCATTGCACCAAGGCCAAGTCCAGTGTCACCATGAAAATACTCATGGAATAACAATAAATCTTTCCAATGTGGGTCGTTCTGAAATGGGCTGTCTGCTGGCAATGCTGGCAAGCGGCCCGATTCATCGCGACGAAATATATCCACAATACGGTTTGAGATTAATCTTGAAATTTCAATTAAGGTCAGCTCTTGGTTATCTAGGCAAGGCACGGCCACTTTATAGTCATCGCCTAAATAGCGGTGGAATTTTTCAATGGCTTGTATGAGCGTGTAATTGGTGGGCATCCAAATGGGCCCGCGCCAGTTGGAATTGCCGCCAAACAAACCGCTATTGGATTCACCTGGTACGTACTCAATGAGCGCATGCCCAACACCATCGATATACCCTAAATCGCGATGCATCTCGTGAATTTTAGAGACACTGCGTATACCATAATCCGAAAGGAACTCATCCTCTGATAACAAGCGGCGCATAATATGCGGCAACATGGTGTGATCAACTAAAGACAAAAGATGTTCACCACGATCGTTTACTGATGCAGGGCAAGCGCAGATGGTATGACCATCAAACAACCCACCAGCGTGACTATTTAATGCTTCTGCAAAGCGCGGAGCATTTTCTAGTAAACGCTTATCCACCACCTCACAGGCAAACATCGGAATAAGCCCAACAAGCGAAAACACATCAATGCGCTGACTAGTACCATCTGGCTTAACGACTAAATCTTTAAAGAAACCCGCGTTGGCATCCCATAACGACAATCCGCTTTGTGCATTTTTGCTTCCATGCCCAGCGATGGTGTTTGCCACGCCAAGAAATTGGCTATAACACTGAATCGCCACGTCTTCATAATCGGCATTTTCGGCGGTCAATTCAAGTGCCATCACCGTCATATTCAAACTAAACATCGCCACCCAACCAGTCGCATCGGCTTGTTTTAGCGAATAGCCAGCGGGTAATGGTTGCGAACGATCATAGACGGAAATATTATCAAGTCCAAGAAAACCGCCCTCAAACACATTGTTGCCATCACCATCTTTAGCGTTAAGCCACCAAGTGTAATTCATCAGCAACTTATGTACGATGCGACCGAGAAAATTCAAATCTCCTTTGCCACGCTGCACGCGCTCTGCACGAAATACTTTTAGTGCAGCTGCGGCTAGCACTGGCGGATTTACATCGCCGAAAGCCCATTCATACGCAGGAATCTGTCCGTTAGGATGTAAGAAATTCTCTTTTAACAACAATTCAATTTGCTGCTTGGCAAAATCGACATCCACTAATGCTAAGGCAGCACAGTGAAAAGCTAAATCCCACGCGGCAAACCACGGATACTCCCACTTATCTGGCATTGAAATCACGTGCGCTGCTTTAAGATGCCGCCAAGCACGATTGCGTCCAAATTTGTGGCCATCTGGTGGTTCTAATTCATCGCCATCTAACCAGCGCGCCACATCGAAATGAAAAAATTGTTTACTCCAAATCATGCCCGCCATCGATTGCCGTAAGATGTTCTTATCTTGAAAATCTGACTTTGGCAAAATATCGTCATAGAATAATTCTGCCTCTTTTTCACGCACGGTAAAAATCGCTTCGGAATGTTCAAAAGGTGTTATTAAACCGCCTTTTGATAACACCAATTCTATGGTTGCAGATTGACCAGCTGCTACTGTAGCTTCATGCCATGCTGAAAATTTTGTACCTATTTGTTCAGCATTAACGGCTGTTTTTTCATTGTTAATAATATAACGATGAAACGCATCTTTTACATAAGGTGAGGCATTGGCTGAACCCCATAACTTTTCAATATTCGTTTCATTTTCGGTATAAAGTGATTGAGCTTTTTGACGACCGTAAAGATAGTATTGACCTAAACTTTCATGTTTTGCTTTCACCGCCCACTCTGCACCTTTTGGAGCTTTCGTCGATATGAATTCAGGTTTGGTTGGCGAATCGCCCCAAGACCAAGTATTGCGGAACAATAACGTTGGCAAAAGATGTAGCGTTTTGGTTTCGTCCCCGCGATTATTAGCAATGATACGCACGTGAATTTCATCTGGAGAAGTTTTTGCATAACGCACTTCCACATCCCAATAACGGCTATCTTTAAATATACCTGTATCCAGTAAATTAAATGGTGGCTCTTGACGGCTGCGGCTTTTATTAACTTCAACCAAACTCTGGTAAGGGTATGCAGCTTGCGGATATTTGTATAAATAACGCATAAAGCTGTGCGATGGTGTCGCATCTGTGTAAAAGTAATATTCTTTAACATCTTCGCCATGATTGCCTTGGTTACCTGTTAATCCAAAAGCACGTTCTTTTAGAATTGGATCTTCTCCATTCCACAAAGCTAAAGAAAAACATAGATTTTGCCCTTCATCACAAATACCGCCTAAACCATCTTCGTTCCAGCGATAAGCACGTGAACGTGCTTGATCATGGTCAAAATATTCCCATGCAGCACCACCCGCGCTATAGTCTTCGCGCACCGTACCCCATGCCCGTTCGGCTAAATATGGCCCCCAATGTCGCCAATCTTCACGGCCTTCGTTTTGCGCTTCTAATCTTTGCTGCTCGGCATTCAATACTTTTTTATCACTCATCATCCACCCTTAAGTTAAGTCTTTATTTTCAACAGTTAATCACTACTCATGTTTTTTGTTTTTCTCTTGTTCTAAATACACCCAAGCCTCTAGAATACATGCAACCGACCAAGCCTGCGCAGGTGCGCCTTTGGGGGTATGTGGCGCTACACTATCAAAAATTTCACTTACCGTGCCTAAAGCGGCATCCGATAAATGGTCACGCATGGGCTCAAGTTTGGCTTGCGCAGCTTGCGCATCGCCTGTCACTTTGTACTCTGCAAGTGCATAATGCCCAAGTAAAAATGCCCATACTGGCCCTTGGTGATAGCTGGTGTCGCGCTCCCAAACACCGCCCACGTAGTGCGGTTTAAACTCAGGATCTGAGACATTGAGGGAACGCAAACCATAAGAAGTTAATAACTCACGTCCACACACACCGACCACTTCATGTTGTATATCAACATCTAATGGGCTCGCATGTAAGCTCACCGCAAAAATCTGATTTGGGCGTAAAGCAGAGTCATCGCCATTTGGACCATCCAACACATCAATTAAACCCATACCATCCACTTTGATGAATCGTTTAAATCCTGATTTGGCTTTTTGTGCTAGTTTTTTATATTTGGCGGCGGGTTCTTTTAGTAACGTAGCAAATTCTTCCATCGTCACCAGTGCGTTATACCAAAGTGCATTAATTTCTACTGGCTTACCGATACGCGGTGTCACCACATAATCGCCCACTTTGGCATCCATCCAAGTAATTTGAACACCTGGCTCACCGGCATATAACAAACCATCCGCTTCATCAACTTTAATTTGATAGCGGGTACCTTTTATGTGCCAATCTATAATGTCGACTAAAAAAGGGAAAACCTGTTTTAAGCTGTCTGTCTCACCAGCAGCGGCTACATATGCACGCCAAGCTTCTATATACCAAAGCGCAGCGTCCACCGTGTTGTATTCTGGCGTATCTCCTGTACCTGGAAACACATTGGGTAGCATGCCTTGATCGATGTATTTTGAGAAAGTATTTAAAATACGCAAAGCCGTATCAAATCGCCTTGTAGTGATCGTTAAGCCTGGCAATGCAATCATGGTGTCACGTCCCCAGTCTCCAAACCAAGGATACCCTGCAATAATCGACTCACCATCTGGAACACCAGCTAATGGCCTAGCAAAAACAAAACTTGATGAAGATAATACTAATTGTGTTATCCAATCTGGTGCACCAATAAATTCTGGCACCACTGCTTGTATACGCTTGTATTGCCCTGCTTCAAACATCATATGACGGCGCAACGACTCTGTTAAATAACTGGTTGGATTTTGTTCGGTGCTTGCCACAACCCCCACCCACTCATCTCCGCTCAGATCAAGTAAAGCTTCGCCAACACACAAATGACTATCGTTATCTGGCAGGCCACGCTCGCGCTCGGTAGATAGGTGAAAATTGTCATACCAAGTCATATCTGACTTAATATTTCCTCCACGCGCTTTAACCGTTAGCGTGAACCAATTGGGGTTTCGCACATAAAGCGTTTCTGCATCACTTTCAATAAAAGGATTAAAGTCCCAAGGGCGGCCGCTGCTATGATGATCGCGTGAATTCACCAACAGTTTAATCGCTAATTTAAGAGTTTTCTTACGTGCATACCCAGCAGATAAAAGACGGTATGCTAAGTAAGTGGTATTTGCACCTTGTTCCATCCAAATACGTTGCTCTATCCTGATGTCACCTATGGCATAACGCCAGACTGGCATACGGCCTTCAAGGTGAAAAGATTCAATTTGCAAATAACCTTCTGGTGAAATACTGCCATCTGCCCAACGATTACTAAATAAAGGAATGCGCTTATCACCATCTATCAATGTAGCTTCACCCTTTGCAAACACTAAATGACGTCCAAGCGGCAGATTAACTGGTGCAACTAATAAGCCGTGATAGCGTCTAGTCAATGTGCCTGCAATATTGCCAGATGCGTAACCGCCAAGGCCGTTAGCAAGCCACCATTCACGCCGCTCGCTTTGTAAAAGATCGCCACAAATTTCACGGCCAAATTGAATATGCGTTGGTAAAGTGATGTTCATTTATTTGAGTTCCGAAAGTTAAGCATGCTGGTAACACGCAATGACCAAGCATAAATAGTTAATGCTGGATTAACGCGGCTACTGCGTGGCAATGCTGATCCATCCACTACATAAAGGTTTTCAAAACCATGCACTTTGCCGTTGGCATCAATCACAGACGTTTCAGGATGATTGCCCGCAACTAAGGTTCCACAAGCATGTGCGCTACCATCTATCGGGATTTGTTTAGTTAATCCAAGGTAACCTATAGAGAGTAATTGGCGTTTAAGCATACTCACTAACTGGCGGTGTTCTGCCAACGCTGCAGGAATACGTTCTGCATCGTAATCAAGCGTTGGTAGTTTGTTCGCATCAACGGCTGCAATCACGCGATTATCAGGGTGCGAGCCATCTTCAGTTTGTAAAAAGAATCCATACACGCGTTTGCCGATCATATTTGCCACCCAGTTAGGCATAAAATTTGGCAACTCTGGCGCTAATAATGTGCCGTCCATCCAGCCTAAGGGTTGTACGCTAGAATGTGGCAGTGCATCATGCAATAACACGGTGGTTTTACGTAGCACATCGGTTTGCGGTTTAACATTCATCATCAACATAGCGGTTAATAGATGAAATTTATAATTGCGGCCAATTTGGCTATAGCACGCTAGTTTTTCGGTTAAGCCTGCATTTTCTACATACCTTTGCAGTAAGCGTGGGCTATGCAGCGCACCCGCTGCTAGCAACACAACGTTACTTTGGTATTGACTACCATCTTCACAAACCACGCCCGCTAGCCTAAATGGGTTTTCGCTATCCGCAAGCAATTTGGTGACTTTTTTGCCTGTTAATATGCTTAAGTTTGCATTATCTTTAACACGATTTAAAAAGCTTTCGCCATCGGCCTTAAGGCCAAGCACCGAAGCAAATGCATCAAAATGTGTGACTTCTTCGCGATGATTTAAAATATCTTGCGACAAACCCATAGACAAAGGCTGACTGCGCCATTGGCTATCTTGCTTTTGCAAGCCATCTACAATTTTTTTAAAGTCTGGCTCAATTTCAAAAGTACGCACCGCTAATATGTGCTCGGCTGCCTCATAAAAAGGCGCTAGCTCGGCATAACTAATAGGCCATGGCAAACATTGATGCGCATGGTCTGATTCAAATTCTTTTTGGCTAAAACGTGCCAGTGCCGCGCCATACCATTTGGTTTTTCCGCCAAGGTTAGAGCGTTCTTGCGGGGCAATCATCTTGCCCTGCTTGTCCAACCATGGGCTGTCATCAATAAATAATTTTTGACGGACCACTTTATCAACATCTAGGGTGCTGCCATCACGTGGTAAGACTTGCCCTTGCTCTAACAGCAAAACGCGTTTTCCCGTTTGTGTCAGCTGATAAGCCGCTGCAGAGCCACCTGCGCCAGAACCAATAATAATCGCGTCGTAAAACATATTATTGATCGACCAACAAAACAGCGTGGCCATCTGGGTCTTTTACCATTAAGCATTGATTACATTGCAACTCTTTCACAGCCAATGCTTGCGGCGAGATAAATGCAACGTGTTTTTTAGTTAATTCTTCCGTCAGTTGATTAATGTTATCTACCTGTAAAACAATATGCACATGCTGCAAATCGTTACTTTGAATATCATTTGGCGCAGGGCGGCCGCCAGACGGCGTGAGATATTGCAAAAACTCTAAACCGACGCTTTGTGCACTTTGTGGGCGCAAACCAGTAATGCGGACTACTGCGCCAAACACATTATCCAGTTGCTCTTGCGTCGCACCAGTATTAAGACCGCCACCAGCGACAGTGAATCCTAGTATATCTTGGTAGAACGCAATACTACGTGCGGTATCTGCAACGGTGATTGCGGTATGGTCAATACCCAAAAACAATTGGTCTGTATGGCCTTGCCATGTTGGTCGCCCTTTACCTGCAGGAAAATACAGAAGCTCTAACGGATGTCCATCCGGGTCTTTAAATTTATACGCTTTAATACCCGCCGCACCCACATTAGACGCAGGTATTGTCTGCGGTGCGCTTGAGATGACAGTCACAGCCACACTTTGTAATTGCGCAAACGCTTTATCCATGTCACTCACTACCACTGCAAAATGCTGAAACCACAAATCATTCGAGCGGCTATCGATAGGAATAGCCTTACCTGACGCACTTAAATATTGATTAAGCTGAATTTTTTCATTGCCAAGCTGTAACTCGGCACTACGCACACGTGAGCCAAAAACGCCCGTGACATAATCAAAATCATGATTCACAATAGTTTGCTCGGACACTTTTTTAAAGCGCATTGCTTGCTCGTAAAACGCCACTGAGCGATCTAAATCAGACACGGTAAATGCAATCGTTTTTAATTCAATCGCTTTGGCATGTGCTAGGGAAGCACTCATGCATAGCACTATAAATAAAGCAAAATTACGTGATAAGTAATTGAAAAAAAACATATTTTCCTAAGAGTTAATGCTTATTATTTAGTCGCAAATGTGCGCTTAACCTTACACTTTTATTTAGCCGCCTTCACGAAACTCTGGGTAAAGCGTCATACCACCATCGACATAAATGGTTGCGCCGTTCACATAATCTGAATGGTCTGAAGCGAGCCATATAACGGCTTTTGCGATGTCCTCAGTGACGCCAACCCTTCCATAGGGAATCAGCTTTAGCAATGATGCTTCTGCTTCGGGCGTATCCCAAGCCGAGGTGTTAATGGGCGTTTTGATTGCCCCAGGCGCAACCGAATTAACACGAATTTTTTTGCTGGCTAATTCTTGCGCCATGGTTTTCATCAACATTGCCACGCCACCTTTGCTAGCCGCGTAATTGGCGTGACCTGCCCATGGAATAATGTCGTGAACGGATGAAACACAAATAATTTTGCCCGCGGCTGACGATATTTTAGGCGTTACACCACGACGTAAAAACTCGCGTACTGCTTCCCGTGCGCACAAAAATTGCCCAGTAAGGTTAACGTCTATTACTTTTTGCCATTGTGCAATGGTCAGTTCATGAAAAGCAGCATCTTGTTGCAGACCTGCGTTGTTAACCAAAATGTCAACCGTGCCGTATTCTTTACAAGCGTGTTTAAACATTTCTTGCACTTGATGCTCACTGCTTACATCGGCATGAATAGCAACGGCTTTGCCACCTTTACTGATAATTTCATTCACCACTTTTATTGCGCGATCTTCACCGCTGACATAGTTCACCACTACACTAGCGCCCGCCTCGGCTAAACCTTTGGCTACGCCTTCCCCTATGCCCGAATTGGCACCAGTGACTACAGCTGTTTGACCCGTTAAATCAAGGCTATTGAAGCTATTTTTAATATCTTTAGCGTTGTCCACGATTGTCCTTTTATTTAAAAAACTTAGTTTTCAACCAGTGGTCCAGCGACAACTTACCTGGACCATGCACAATGGTGACCAACATTAGCAAACCCCATACTTGGTGATCTTTAATACCAAGTGCAGAAACATCTGGGTAGCTGGTTGCTGCTACGATATTAAATAAAAACAGTGCGATTGCAGCTGGGCGAGTGATTAAACCAAGTGCTATGAATATGGGCAGTGATATTTCAGCCGCTGTTCCAAGATAGGCCGCTAATTCAGGTGGCAAAAGTGGTACTGCGTATTCATTTTCAAATAAAGAAAGTGTTGAGCTCCAAGTTTGAATTTTGGTCAAACCAGATGTATAAAATACATTGGCAACCCACAACCTCACGCCTAAATCCACCAATGGGCTGATTGTGCTTGTATAGCCTATAAATTTATCCCAAAGTGGTTTTAGTGTTTGGATATAAGTCATTACTTTTAGCTCCCCTTTTTATTTGTACTTAGTCAGAAATTGCCAGCCATTTGGCGGCAATTTCTGATTTTTTGACTACTTCTTATCGCCTTTATCCGCGACAACCTCGCCACCTGCAATACGTTCACAAGTACCTTTTGGAACATAAATCCAAGCTTCTGTATCCCGGTCATTTTTAATTGTGCCAGCACAAGCGGTTTTGCTTGTACCACAGTCATTTTTGCCAGCTTTTACAATGCCAGCGCATTTTTCGTTATCGCCTTTTGCTGCTAAAGCTTGGCCTGTAGCCGTTGCCAAACCAACAGTAAGAAGGCCAGCAAAAGCGGTGCGAATCATCTGATTAGTTGTGTTCATGTTGTTTCTCCATATAAAAAATGAAATTTAAGTGTTCCTTTTGGAAGCTTCACACACAAATGTAAGATTTTTCTTCATTTGTTATGGCTATCTTAGGTAGATAACATCACGCAAATATCACGAGACTCTAAAGCTAAAGTAACAAACAGCGAGTGCTAAAGATTTATCTAGTTTTGGTGCAAAAACATTAAAGCCGCACATCCACTAAAATTCTCTCTTGAATCATTTGCTGTAAAAAACTTCCTAAATCTAAGTCGCTTTGAACTTCAATTGCCTTACAAAAAGATGCATTCATATCATTACCCGCTGCCAATGCCCGCAACATTGCATACTCGCCTTTGGTCAGTGGTTTTATACAAATGGCAAAATCTTTGCGATAAACCAATAAAGCGCAACCGCCTGATTGCAAATCTACAGTGTCGTCAGCTTGCGAACTGGGTTGATTGACTTGCCATATGGTCGCTACTGGGTAGTTAGATTTAAATAGCTGGTATGCGGGATTGATTATAAAAACTAATTCACCGTATTGCTCTTCTGGCACATTTGCTAATTTTTCAAGCACATTTGCGTTGCAATCAGTATCGTGAAATACTAATTCGATTAACAACTCAAGCTTCGCCACATCAGGCAAGTAAGGCAGCGTTAATGCTGGCGTATATGTTGCTAGAAACTGCGCAAAGTTGGCACCATATTCATTTAAATCACCACTTAATGAAGGATACGCATGTATATAAGCATCGGCAGTTTGGCGAAAAAACTGCTCTCCAACGAGTCGCTCAACTACTGGATAAACTGTGCTTAATGTTTTGCGATAGTTTGAAAAGACATTATTGCGATAAATTGCAATTCTTTCTTTTGCTGAAATACCCTCTTTTAAAATGTAAGCGCATTTTGCTGCATCGCCATTAAATAAGTCAGTTTCAAATTGTGTTTGCAAATCACGCAGCGACAACATTAAACTGCTCCAATCTTAGTTGTGCTTTATTGGCTTCTCTCAATAAAGTTGCAAGGGGTGGAATATCAGTATCCCACTCAATTAGGGTGGGTTTACCCCCAAAGCTGGCTAGTGCATATTCATACAAGGCCCACACCTCTTTAGATACAGGTGTTCCGTGCGTATCAATCAAACAGTTACCATTACTATCAAAACCAGCTAAATGAATTTCCTCTACAGCCGCTAAAGGAATTGCATCGATAAAACGCATAGCATCAAATTGATGATTAATCGAATTGACGTAAATATTATTAATATCCAGCAAAATGCCGCAGCCACTGCGCTCTGAAACTTCTTTTAAAAACTCCCATTCTGGAATATTCGAGTGTTTAAATTGCAAGTAACTTGATACATTTTCAATTAAGATACGTCGCCCTAAAAAGTCTTGCGTTTGTTGAATATGTGAAACGATGTTACTGAGCGCCTCTTCTGTATAAGGCAGCGGTAAAAGATCATTCAAGTTTCGCCCACCAATCGAACCCCAGCAAAGATGTTCGGATACCAAACCTGGCTCAATACGTTGAATCAAATTTTTCAGTTTTTTTAAATGTGGCAGATTTAAAATATCTGTGCTGCCAAGCGAAAGCCCAACACCATGCAAACTAATCGGATAATGATTGCGAATTTGCTCAAGAAAGTACAAAGGTTGGCCACCTGCACCAAAATAATTTTCGCTATGCACCTCAAACCAACCTACTTTTGGCAAGGTCGTTAATATTTCACGATAGTGAAGTGCACGTAGCCCTATGCCAGCACTGCTGAATATTAAGCTTGAAGTGTTACTTGACTCGATAACAACTTCTTCTTTTACTAGCGCATACATTGGCCTGCCTCATCGATCTCAGACGTTTATCCCTTGGAATTGTTTAGTCGCACAAATAAGTACTCCATTACAAAAAAACATATGTGTACTTCTTACAAATTCGATTATAGGACTAGAATCATGAATACAACTTTTCGCATGACAGTCACACAAATATCACAAATTAATCACATGTTATTGAAAAACTTTTTACAGAATAGCTTTAAAAATTCAAATGACCGATTTGAGTCAAAAGCGCTATTAAACTCTAACAATTTTCGGATTGCTTCTGGTCGATTTTAGAAATTCTAGACTTTTTTGTTGAAGGTCGCCTTTGGGGATTTTTGCGTCATCTAGATAATTTAATTGAGTGTCTCAGGTGGGTCGGAAGTGAGGGTCTATGACCGTCTGCAATAAGGAATTGAAATTCCACAAGCAATCATGCAAATCGGACACCAAAAAAAACAGCAATTCAACATATTTAAAGTATGACTAAAAGCTTCTCCAAACTTCAAATACACATAAATTTACGAAGACCTTAATATTAGTTTATTGATGCTCTATTTTGCATAGCCAGACTATGCAAAAATGGTATAAGTTATGAAAAATATTTGGGCGTACAATTAAGCTTTTCTGATAGCAATCGCCAGATTATGAAATGTAATAAATTCATTGAAGAATGAGTTATGCAGCTATTACACGAACTGGGCAAGTGAAAATGACTGAACATTATGTCAAGCAGAGTCGTGGGCAAAAGGTAAGCCCAACCAGATAATCTAAATTAGCTAAAAATGTCTATTTGCGGAAAAGTAAGGTATTTGCGGAAATAAATAGCGCGGCTTAACTTCCGTTAAGCCGCGCTGGTATTGGTAGGGCGTGCGGGGATCGAACCCACGACAAACGGATTAAAAGTCCGCTATGCTAAACTACGTTAAACCCAGATAGAATATAGCCTACAGCATTGTCAAATGTCTAATATCTTGCTATTTTTATGCCTGTACAACCCGCATTTCAGTGTTAATCGATTCAGTTTAATTAGACAAGATTAACTCTGTTTTCAATCAATCCCAAAACCGCAATTACGCGCAATTTATTTAAAGCTGACAATCAAAAATTCAACATCCTAGTTCTCATACTGTCACCTTTCGGCCCAAAGCAGTCATTGAAAAATGATTAAGAGTGTCGCCAAACTTTAACTGATGAAATTATCAATATCACTGCAAGTATAGGCAATAGGAATGTTGTTGGAATAACTCCTAACAAACGCCCTCCTGCAAAAGCCCCTAATATTGAACCCGCTGCCATGATTATAAGAAAACGTCGTTGCGATCGTATAATCCCGAAGCTTTTATCTTGGCTATACCTTGTAAAACCAACAATCATAGTAGGTAGGCTCACCGCCAACGATAGGCTGCCAGCGAGCTTGATATCAACACCAAACAGCAAAATGATTGTAGGAATAAGCAGTTCACCACCTGCTACTCCCATGAGTGCGGCAACCACACCGATACAAAATCCACAGACTATACCAACAATTGCTAGAGATATTCCTCTCAGTGCCAAAGTGCTCTGAGAGTTTGGTTCATGTCCCCAAAGCAACGCTACTGCAATTAGCACTAATAGAACTGCAAGTACGCGATAGAGTGTTTTAGATTTGAGCTTGGTTGCCCAACCTGCACCAAACCAAGCCCCCGCTAGACTACCTGCGAGTAAAGTTACTATTACATCCCATCTTTCCAGAATGCTTGTAAATGGTACTGTTTCCATCCGGAACGGTAAGGATGACGCTACGACGACTAAGCTAATCGCTTTGTTAAGAATTACTGCTGATAACGCATCGAACCCAAACAGACCTATTAGTAGTGGCAACCTAAACTCGGCTCCGCCTAAACCAATAAGCCCCCCAAGTGTTCCTACTGCAAATCCGCTAGAGAATATTGTTATTGGTTGTGGTGATTTCATATGGCCAAATTATACGCGGCTTCTTTACTTGAGCAGTTTTGCGAATATAACTAGTCGATAGTTTTGCCTATGGCATCAAGCTCTTGTTTGATTTTTATATTATCAAATTTATCAATAGGAAGTGCAGCAAATAGCTTAATGCGGTTTTGTAGGTAATTTGAAATCTTTCTGAAGGCGGCAAGTTTTTGCTCATCTGTACCTTCAACCGCTGCTGGATCTTCAACACCCCAATGCGCTGTCATCGGTTGACCAGCCCAATAGGGACAAACTTCACCAGCGGCGTTATCACACACAGTAAATACAAAATCAAAATGTGGCGCACCTTCACCAGCAAATTCATCCCAGCTCTTACTTCTTAATCCGCCTGTAGATAAGCCTTGATTCTTGATGGTTTGAAGTGCAAAAGGATTCACTTTACCGCTTGGGTGGCTTCCTGCACTGTAAGCTTTAAATTTACCCTTGCCCCAGTGATCCATTAATTTTTCAGCCATGATGCTGCGCGCAGAGTTACCAGTGCATAAAAAGAGTACGTTATAGACCTTGTTAGACATTTTTTATTTTCCTAATAAATACTTAAAATGGTTAGCAACAAGTGGCTTTTTTAGAAATAAATTGAATCTTCTCAGCTACTGGAGCACAGCAAGCGGCAGCACTAACGTCAAGTTCTGGTCTGTCATTAAAGGTGGGTGAGCTATCAAGTGTTCTGTATGTTTCCCAAGCTAAACCAGAAGGGTCTTGTACCCAGTGTTTATCAGATTTTGAATAGCAACAAGTTGTGCCTTCTTCTGTCAACATACTCATTTCAGCAGCTTCAATGCGGTGCTTAATTTCTGAGAGTTCTTCGTCAGTTTCCACTTGGATACCGATATGATCTAGTCCTGCTTTGGAACCACGCATACTAATAGCAAAGTTAACTAAAGGATCATTGAGCATCCATTTAGCATAGTCAGGTTTAACTACTGTGGGCACTTCTCCAAATAGAGAATTATAAAAACTAATGCTCTTATCAAGGTTGTCGACAGATACATGCATGTGCATACGTTTCATTTTATATTCCTTTTAGGTTGTTTCACAGGTTATATCCGAGCAACAAGCTTGCTCGCCTGCACAACAGTTTTGAGTTAAGTAATCAAGTAATCTGTTCATTGCGGCATAATTTGCTGAGTAATAAACAAAGCGACTTTCTTGTCGTGAGTGAATTAAACCAGCATAACTAAGTTCTTTGAGGTGAAAAGACAGCGTGCTATTGGGTATGCTCAGTCGCTCACCAATGACCCCGGCAGATAGACCGCTCGCACCTGCTTGAACAAGGAGTCTGAATATATCTAATCGCGCTTCTTGTGCGATTGATGAGAGTAGGGTTACTGCTGATTTAGTATCCATATGACTATATTTCCATAAATATAGAAATGTTGTCAATCATTATCTAAAATAATTCTAAATTTAGAGATATAAATTAAACTCATATATCATTCGCGATTAGGTAAGATGGGGTGTAAACGAAATTAAGGGATAGGTATGTATGAATCTAAAACTTTAGGATTATTTGTTATTACAGCAATTGCAGAAATCGTCGGATGTTACCTTCCCTATTTATGGATTACTCAAAACAAAAGTATTTGGCTACTGATTCCAGCAGCGATCTCTCTTACATTATTTGCTTGGTTATTAACCTTACATCCAGCGGCGGCTGGTAGGGTGTATGCAGCATACGGAGGAGTTTATATTTTCGTAGCTATATTTTGGTTATGGATAGTTGATGGTATCACGCCCACACAGTGGGACTTACTTGGCGCAGGAGTTGCATTATTAGGTATGGCTATCATTATGTTTGCGCCTAGGCCTGCATAATTTCTAGATGAATGTCTGCTTTGGGCCGCTTGGAGACCTTTGAGTGTGTGGGAATTCACTAGCTCTGAACGTCTGCTTTGGCATAACCCACATCTAATGCACGTGCAATCTTGCCGTTAATCATATTAATTCCTTATTTATTGACTAAATTACAACAAGAATTGTATTTGATTAACAGTTAGAAACTGATTAAGAATAGTAAGCTATTTAAGGGTATATATTATTGTCCGAATGGACTTCATTTGAACTTCGTTATTCACGAAAAACATAAAATACCAATATTTTTACAGCTTAGGGCTTCGAATGAAGTCCTAATGGACTTGTTGAGTGGTTTTAAGTAATTGATTTATAAATACAATTTCCTACAAAAAACACTATAAATCAAGCTTTTTTACACTAATTTAGTTCCAGTTTAGAAACAGAGGAGCAACAACCACAACAACTGGCGTAGGTCACAGCAGGACTTTAGATACAAATTGAATACATATTCAAAAGTCTAAGCTTGACATTTAAAATTAACCTGATGTAAGATTCACTTAGTATCACCGCCGCGAGGCAATGCAGAGCAGACACTGCATTTAAAAATTACAAGCATTAGAAATACCTAAAAGTCCTGCCAAGACATGTTTTCGCACTCAATGCGCGTGTGAATCTTGCCAAAGTAAGATGCTCGCTGTCTAGAAGACACGACACCAATGAATCAAACCGAGACATCTTGTCTCACATCTGGCCTAGCGCCAACTTAAACGCATTAATTAACCCAAGACTGGTGGAATCCTTACCTACTGGTCTTAGCTGTACCTGTCACTTTTAGTAAAGCAACATCCGGTGGAACTTTTGGAAGTCTATTAAAGCCCATGTGTGAAGCGCGAGAAAGAAGTCACTAGGTATGCCCCGCCACGGCGATGACCCGTGGGAATGGAGTGGGCAGGCGTATGGGATCGTGTATGAAGTATTGACACAAGTCTTATTGATTAATGCATAGCAACACACTAACCTAACGATTACGAATCGCGAAAGCGAGATTTCATTGTTCCGCCTCTTGTCAGGTGTAAAACTATTAAGCGCAACGCTTGGTAGAGAAGATGAAGTGAAAGGTAATTTAACTCCCTGTGTGGTAGCAGCACGGGAATGGAGAGTTAATTTGTTAGCAGACCTCAAACACACTCCTGTAGATTTTAGAATCCAACAGCCATCGCAATGATGGAATTCGTGCAGAAAGAAATTTCGAGCCCAAATTGAAACCCACGTTATTTAAGACACACGCTAATCCATACCAAGCGCCAGCATAAGACACTGGCACAGCACAGAACACAGTAAGGCAACCGCAACACAGTAATAGGAATATATATGAGCAGACATACAGGTAATACCAATAGCAGCAAAGGACAGGTACGCACACTTTTAACAGGCGTATTTGGATTTATGAATAAACCATTTAAGTCTGGAAAGGACAAGGAAAGAGAGATTCGAGCAATCAAAAAGAGTAAACAAGTCGCAATTATTAGAGATGAGTATGATCTGATAGAAGCTGACAGCTACGTAGTCGGAGAAATGTCACATGAGGACTTTGAGAAATACCAAGTACCTGATCAGACAATTGTAGAGGCCGTTAAGCATGAGTAATATCAGCCCAGACAAAATACTATGGAAGAAAGAGTTGCGTGCGCTTTTAGATGCAAACAAGGAAAAGCACGCGTTGAAAGACAAAACGGTGAGCACACGGACGAAAGATAATCGCCATGAAGTATTGTTTCAAGCATTCACCGAGCTTAGAAATGAATGTAGTCCACCATGCAAACTGGATAACCCACGTAATTTCAGGGAAAAGCATTTTAAGCTACTACTAGAGCTGTGGATATCAAAAGGCCTGTCATCATCCACTCTGCAAAATCGCACCAGTGTTGTACGGACATTCTGTACATGGATTGGGCGATCAGGGATGATTAAACCGCTGGAGACTTACGTTGACGACAAGACATTAGTTAAACGTGTTCAAGTAGCTCAAGAAGATAAATCATGGACAGGCAATGAATTGTCATTTGAAGACGTGCTCAAGAAGGTAGATGCCTACGACGTGCAGGCTGGAGCGCAGCTGAGAATCATCAAAGCATTTGGCTTAAGGCTAAAAGAGGCTGTATGCTTTCAACCAATACGTGCAATGAAGCTTGGTGAAGACCAGAACTCAATCTACGTGGAAAAAGGCACCAAGAACGGTCTGAAAAGACATGTTTCCATTGATACTGAAGAAGAGCGCCAAGCGTTGAATTATGCTTGTAGTCTTGCCAAGACCACAGAAGCGCATATTGGCTGGGAAGACCTGACCTTAAAGCAATCGGTAAAGCGCATGTCCAACATCATGCAGAAGTTTAAAATCACCAAGAAAAATGCTGGCACCACACTGCACGGACTACGACATGAAAAGCTACATGACATTCATGAAGAAGTATCAGGCCATCCAGTACCAGTCAAGGGTGGCAAAGTAGAGGATATGGATCCAGATTTGGTTTTAAAAGCCAGGTATAAAATGACACAAGCAGCTGGTCATGCAAGATTGAGTATTACAAATGCTTATGCAGGAAGTTTTAGAAAGCCGAAGAAGCCCAAAAAAACTAAGTGACCCTAATTTAGATTCATTGGTAAAACCCAAGTTATTTTGAATCAGTAGACTTAATAATTAATGTTAAGGTTTTATTTTATTTGAAATATTAAGGAACAGTTATGACATTGAAACGAATAAACGGATTGCGTGCGGACATTGATGAAGCTGAAGGTGAATTTAAAATACCGACTTCTTTAGCAAATGCAGATCCCCTAGCTAAGTTAGACATTCTTATTGACTGGACGAATGGTATTAACAATGAGATTAGAAAGGCTTTGGGAGATTATTTTATTTACCTTGCAACCATAAAAGCAGGTGATGATGGGATGAAGTTACATTTTAATAAAAGATTTAATGCATACAACATAATTGTGAAACAAGCATTCTGCATTCAAATGCCCAATGACCTTGAAGATATCTGCATGCATGCAGATGCAGCCTGGCGAAAAAATAAAAACTATCCAGCAGTTCAAGCAGATATTTCAACAATTTCACTGAATATAATTCCCAAAAGGTAGTACTGATTTAATGCCATTTTTGTATAGTGTTTCGCGCGAAACTTTTAAATCTTTCGCCACTCTTGATAGCGGCTCACCCCTTTCGGTTCTCGCTTTGGCTTCAGCAATCAATTCGTCAGTGATTTTGCGGCGTTTGTTGTATTTACCTGCGGCCTTTGCAATGGCAATGCCTTCACGCTGACGCTCTTTGATGAGTTCACGTTCAAATTCAGCAAATGCCGCCAGCATGGTGAGTTGCAGCTTCGCCATGTGGTCTTTTGAGTCGGGCGAGAAAGTGAGGTTGTTTTTATGGAATTTGAGGATCACGCCCTTCCCTATCATTTCTTCCACCAAATTAAGTAAGTCTTTGGCGTTCCGTGCAAGGCGGTCAATGGAGTGCACGTGTAAAGTATCGCCGTCGCGTATGTACGCCAAGCATTCCTGTAATACTGGGCGCTGGATATCTTTACCAGACATTTTTTCGGTGAAGGTCTTATCAAGACTTAAGCCATCTAATTGGCGGATGGTGTTTTGATCGATGGATGAAACTCGGATATAACCGACTTGCTGGCCTGCTTGTTTGTCTGGCATAAAGCTCCTTAGTGATTGGGACTGTCCACTAAGGTTTTAACATATA
>JAKFVB010000017.1 GCA_021732405.1 Methylotenera sp. | reverse complement strand
GTGCATAGTTTAAGATGAACGAAAGCCATTAAAAGATTAATTTACGTAGTTAGTAATTTAACTTAAATAGTAAAACCAACGCAAATAAAAAAGCCCCAAAACAGTATTAATTGTTTTGGGGCTTTTTAATATTGCTAGAAAAAGACTTTAAGTTTTAATTAAGTTCTTAAAATTTAAATTTACGCTTTTTCTGATGGTGCCATAATTTCTTTTTCGCGCGCCACTAATTTCTCTTTAATACGTGCAGATTTACCTGAACGCTCACGCAAGTAGTACAGTTTCGCACGACGTACATCACCGCGACGTTTCACTTCGATTGAAGCGATCAATGGTGAGTAAGTTTGGAATGTACGCTCAACACCTTCACCAGATGAGATTTTACGCACAATAAATGATGAATTAAGGCCACGATTGCGAATCGCAATCACAACACCTTCATAAGCCTGCACACGTTTACGTGTACCTTCCACAACGTTTACACCAACCACTACGGTATCGCCTGGGGCGAAAGTTGGAATAGTTTTGCCTAAACGCGCAATTTCTTCCGTTTCTAACATTTTAATAATATCTGCCACTTTGTGCTCCTTTTAATTATAAAAAAGCTTGTTCCTGCTAAAAGCACTTCATAAAAAACTGTCTTACATTCAGATTACTGCGTTGCGCGTTACTCGCAATCCTCATGTACTACTTGTACATTCCGGTTGCTGTGTTCCGTGCGCCTTGTAACTAAACGCAATCCACATTTTTCTGAAGCACTTTTGTCTTAGAAATAGCGCTAATTGCTTTCAGCATCTATTTCTTTAAGCAGCCGAGCTTCCTCTTTCGTCAACGACCTTGCGGCCAATAAATCAGGGCGTTTCGCCCTTGTTAGCAACAACGATTGTTTTAATCGCCATTCTCTAATCTTTGCATGGTTACCAGACAATAATACTTCTGGCACTACCATTCCTGCATATTCTTCTGGCCTTGTGTAATGTGGATAATCCAGCAAGCCATTCACAAATGAATCTTCGATTGCTGAATCTGCATCACCTAACACACCTGGCAACTGCCTTACAACCGCATCTATTAACGCCATGGCGGGCAACTCACCGCCACTTAATACATAATCGCCAATCGATATTTCTTCATCCACTAGCGCGCCAATCAGGCGTTCATCCACACCTTCGTAACGACTTGCCAGCAATATCAAACCTTGCATTTTGCTCAGTTGCATCACTTTTTGGTGACTTAAAGCAACACCACGCGGCGATAAATGAATCACATGCGACTTAACACATAAATTGGATTGATTTTTTTTCGCTAAATCAATCGCTTGCGCTAGCGGCTCGGCTAACATCACCATGCCTGGCCCACCGCCGTAAGGTCTATCATCCACCGTTTTGTGATTATCCTGCGTAAAATCGCGCGGATTAATTACACTTAAATCATAAATCTTGCGCTGTAATGCCCTTGATGTAATGCCAAACTTTGTGATGGCATCAAACATTTCAGGAAACAAACTAATCACGTCAAAGCGCATGTTTGCATCTAAACGCTAGAAATCCGCATCCCAATCAACCAGCATGGTTTTCGCCGCTAAATCCACATCCAAAATCACTTGTGGCGTAAAAGGAATCAAGCGCTCTCGCTCACTATTCAATTCGCCGCCATTCACTACAATCACATCATTTGCACCGGTTTCAAACACATCGCTTATCTCACCAAAAACCACATCTTGCTGATTTTTAACGGTTAAGCCAATTAAGTCTGACCAATAATATTCATTTTCCGCAGCTTTTGGTAGCGCATCTCGTGGTACTGCTACCTGTTTGCCTTTGCAAGCAAACGCCGCATCGCGGTCATCTATCCCTTGCAGTTTTACTACTAACACATCGTTGTGTATCTTTGCTTCAACAACATCTAGCTCTTGCCAATTGTTATCTTTGCCAACCCACCAAGTATCGTAATCAAACAAACTATCCATCGTCTCGGTATCAGGCAATACTTTCAGCCATCCAAAAACACCGTAGGGCGCAACAATGCGCCCCATGACGACCAAATTATTTGGTAGATTATTTGCTGCTAACTTAGTTGAAACTAAACCCATCGCTTAAGACGCCTTAAGCTAATAATTGCTTAAGCGTCAGCTGCTGGCGTTTCCGCTGCATCTACTGCTGGTGTTTCTGCAGCAGCAGTTTCGGCTGCTTTTGCAGCTTCGGCGGCAGCATTCTCTTCTGCTAACTTAGCTTCTGCGGCTTTTTCTGCCTCAGCAGCTGCTTTTGCATCAGCTTCTGCTTTAGCTGCATCTGCAGCAGCTTTTACTTTAGCCGCTTCTAATGCTGCTGCTTTCGCTTTTACCGCATCTGCTTTGGCAGCATCTTTCGCTTTAGCCGCTATTGCCGCTTCAGGACCTTTTGCATGCGTTTTAGCTAAACGCGCAACGGTGTCTGACATTTGCGCGCCATTGCTAGTCCAATGACTAACGCGAGCCGCGTCGATACGCAAACCTTCTGCACCAGCTTTAGCAGACGGGTTGTAAAAACCAACGCGCTCGATAAAGCGGCCATCACGACGATTGCGTGAATCAGCTACTACAACATTGTAAAATGGGTTCTTTTTAGAACCGCCACGAGATAAACGAATCACTACCATAGCTAGATTTCTCTTTAATAGAAAAGGTTATGCAGAAAGGCGCGGATTATACGTGAAAAACTAGAATCTTGACAAGTAAAATATTTAAATCAATCAAATATTAAGCATTTAAAACGGGTAACTTAATTCAGTTAATTAACGATTTCGCCTATATTCCAGTGCCAAACTGACTAATTCATGTTGTTTTTGCACATCCATTTTTTTGAATACATTTTTAATGTACTGGCGCACGGTTTCCGTACTAATACCCATCACTTCTGACACTTCTTTGGTGCTTCTGCGCTCGGTTAATAGCACCACACATTCCACTTCACGGCGGGACAAGCCAAATTCTGCACTTAATCTTTCGGTCCAAAACTCATAATTTAAGCTTAAATCTTTGATTAAAATCAACACGCTATGCCCATCTCGCCGCTCATCTTCTTGTTTTTGCATGCGACTAATCGATAAATAATAGGGCCTAGGGTGCTGATTACGATGGACATAAATACTAATTGAATTGTCCTGCGTGTGTTGCGTATCAATTGCCATTTTGATGGCATTTTGCAATCGTGCGTTATCTGGCACCAATTCTGCGGTTAATTGCTGATTGATAACGGCCAAACCATATTGATTTTTGAGTAATATTTCTGCTGCATTAGAAGCAAATAAAACTTCTGCACGACTAGATACAATCACCAAAGCCTGACCTAAGTGTGCCAAGCCTTGCTCTAACATTTTAATGCGCCAGCTATTATCGTGATTGGTTTGTTGAGTCATTATTAGTCTTATTTAAATAGTTGGCGATTTGGGAAGTTAAGCTAGCTTATACCGCGTTGGGTCCTGTGTGTTTCCTTGAATAAAGCCCTCTCTGCGCAGTCTGCAGGAATCGCACTTGCCGCAAGCATGGCCCTGATGATCAGCTTGATAACATGAAACTGTCATCGCATAATCCACGCCCAATTGTATGCCTAAGTGAATGATTTCGGCTTTAGTCATATTAATTAATGGCGCATGAATGCTAATTTTTTGGCCCTCAACCGCGCTTTTGGTCGCTAAATTGGCCATTTGTTGAAATGCTTCTATATATTCACCGCGGCAATCAGGGTATCCTGAATAATCTAATGCATTGACACCAATAAAAATATCTTGCGCATGCAACACTTCGGCCCAGGCCAAAGCAAGCGATAGCATGATCGTATTGCGTGCTGGCACATAAGTAACAGGAATGCCAGCAGGAATAGGGTTGGCGCCACTTTCTGGCACATTAATCGCATTATCGGTTAAAGCAGAACCACCAAATAAGCTTAAATCTAGCTGCGCAGTTTTATGTGCTATTGCACCTAGCGTCATGGCTATTTTGTTCGCCGCTTGCAACTCGGCAATATGACGCTGATGGTAATCTAAACTTAATGCATAGCAATCAAAGCCCTGCGATTTTGCAATCGCCAAACAGGTTGCGGAGTCTAATCCGCCAGATAGAAGAACGACTGCTTTTTTAGTCATACGCCTTGCTTTTCGCCCCAAAGAATTTTATGTAATTGAATTTGCATACGCACAGGTAGCTTATCCTGTAAAACCCAGCTGGCAAGCTCGCTCGCACTAAGCTCGTGATAGCTTGGCGAAAATAATATAGGGCATTTTTCCGTCAATTTAAGCGCAATCAATTTTGCTTTTGCCCAATCATAATCGGCGCGGTTGCACAGCACAAATTTGATTTCATCACTGGATTTAATGTGCGCCAAATTCGTCCACAGCATATTTTTTTCTTCGTTAGAAGCTGGGGTTTTAATATCTAAAATGATTGAAACGCGTTTATCAACTGGCGCGATATCCATCGCACCACCTGTTTCAAGCGACACGCTATAATCGGCATCGCACAAAGACTTCAGTAAATCATGGCATTGCTTTTGGGCCAATGGCTCACCGCCAGTAACCGTCACATACCGCGTACCAAATTCAGCAACTTTGCTCAAAATATCCGCAATTTCCATATTACTGCCGCCGCTAAAAGCGTATTCGGTATCGCAATACGTACAGCGCATTGGGCAGCCCGTTAGGCGTATAAACACCGTAGGCAGGCCAAAGCGACTGGTTTCGCCTTGCAGTGAATAGAAGATTTCGTAGATTTTTAAAGCCATAAATAATATCTAGGTGAATGCAAAAAGCAAAACGCCAACTGTTAAGCTGGCGTTATTTTACCGCGAAAAACAGTTAAGTTAGACTTTCACAGCGTTACTTCAGTGCTTCCAGCATTTTTAAACGCTTTTGTGCGTTAGGCGTCACTTCTGCATCGGGATACTTAACCACTAAATCACGCAAAGTTTTTTTAGCATTAGTCACTTGCCCTAACTGAATCTGGCTATTGGCCATGCTGTACATTGCGTCTGGCACTTTTGAGCTTTCTGCGTGCAAATCAATCACTTTTTGCTGAGTGGCAATGCTAGATTTGTAGTTTTTGAGTGCGAATTGCGAATAACCCATGCCATATAGCGCATCTGGCGCTAGCTTGCTATTGGGATAATCTTTAAGAAAACTATCAAAAGCAGTAAAAGCCTCTTTATGCTTGGCAGATTTGCTCAAACTATCGGCTTCAGCAAACGCTTTCACATCTTTTTCTTCTACCACAACGGCAGCTACGGGGATTGCCGGCGACGCTACTGCTGCACTTTCTATCTTACGCAGGCGTGTGTCGGTATCGGTATACAAATCTTTTTGACGTTGCTGTGTGGTTTCTAAATGGTGGTTAGCCAACTCTAGCTCGCCTTTTAGATTAGCTACTTCCTGCTTCAGCGACTCTAATTGATTTTGCATATCGGCCAAACCTTGACCTTGTATGACGGCTTCAATCGCAGCAAGCCGCTTTTCAATGGCGGCTTGGCTTTTTTTCAAATCATTAATTGCAGCTTGATTCGCGTCAAAATTACTTTGGCTTTTAGCTTCTACTTCTAAAATCTTTTTACGCGCTTCTTTATCATCAAAAAGTGCGGCATGACTGTTGATTGCAGTAGTTGCAATCAACAGCGCCAATAGACTGCTGGGTAGATTTTTTTGCAGATTTTTAAACATAACACTAGGCAAAATAATTACTCGCCTTGATGCACGATATCAACACGACGATCTTTATCGCATGCTTCGCCTGCACAATTTTGTGTGGCTTTCTCTTCGCCGTAACTTACCGTTTCAATTTGTGTATCTTGCACACCTAATAAGTTAAGTGATTTTTTAACGGCAACAGAACGACGTTGACCAAGCGACAAGTTGTATTCACGTGTGCCACGCTCATCCGTGTTACCTTGTAGCGTCATTTTGGCATCAGGGTGAGCTAATAAATATTTAGCTTGTGCTTCAACAATTGGGCGATATTCCGCTTTCACTGCATCGCTATCATAATCAAAATAAATATTACGTTTAGATAAAATATTGTTTGGATCGCGCAATGGGTTGCCGTCTGCAGAACCGTTAGCATTACCATCTACCATGACTTCTTTCACTGCATTTGCATCAGCGCCTGTATCGCCACCTGAGTTGGTTGCAGTTGATGCTGAGCTTGGGCTTTTGTCTTCTACTTTAGCAGGTGTTATTGGCGTACTTTTACATGCGACCAAAAAAACAGCCAAACCCAATGCTGTGATTAATTTCGTATTTATTGCAGATTGCTTAGTCATATTGCTCTCCTTTTTTATGCCCAAATTGGGACTTAAGTTTGAAACGAAATTGAATATCATTATTTAGCGCACCAATCAATGTGTCAATTCTTTTGATTCACATTAATTAGGCAGTACGCACTAATTTAATAAAGGTCCCCAAGCTGGTTCACGCACATCACCCGCTGCGTCGTTTAAACGTTGACGTACTTTGCCATCAGATGAAACTGCTGCCAACGCGCCACGGCCGCGCGCTTTAGTCGCGTATAAAATGACACGACCATTGGGCGCAAAGCTGGGCGATTCATCTTGGCTTCCCTCAGATAACAATTGCACTTGCCCTGTTGCCAAATCTTGCAAAGCCACCTTAAATTTACCCCCGTCATTACGAATGTATGCGAGCGATTTACCATCGGGTGAAAATTTTGGTGATACATTATAAGCACCTTCAAACGTCACGCGGCTTGGCGCTCCACCATCAATTGCTACCTTGTAAATTTGCGGCTTGCCGCCACGGTCTGAGCTAAAGTAAATATGGCTGCCATCTGGCGAAAATACCGGCTCCGTATCAATCGCGTTACTTTTTGTAATTAATTTTAAACCGCTGCCATTGGCATTAATAGTGTGCACTTGCGAATTTGCACCATACGTTAAAACAATCGCCAATTTATTGCCATCTGGCGACCAAGACGGCGCACTGTTATTGCCTTTAAAATTGGCCAAAACTTCGCGTTTACCACTGGTGAGCGATTGCACAAAAATAATCGGTTTTTTCTTTTCAAACGAAACATACGCTAATTTGCTGCCGTCAGGCGACCACGCAGGCGAAATAATCGGCTCATTGGATGAAACAACCGTTTGCGGATTAAACCCATCTGCATCAGCCACTTGTAAGGCATAGCGCTTGCCTATTTTGGTAATGTAAGCAATACGGCTGGCAAAAGCGCCTGGCTCGCCTGTTAATTTTTGGTAGATGATATCGGCAATTTTATGCGCCGTTGTGCGCACCTGACTGGGCGTAATTTGATAATCCATGCCAGCTAATTGCGTTTGCTTTAACGCATCCATCAGCTGAAAACTCACTTTAAAACGGCCACCTGCAATTGGCTCCACAGTGCCCACTGTTAAAGCTTGCGCTTGTAGCGCAACCCATTCTGCATACTTGATTTGAGCAGGTGTCGTAGGTAAATTCGCCATGCCGCGTGTTTCTAACACTCTAAATAGGCCACTTCTTTTTAAGTCCGCGCTAATAATCTCACTCATATTATCTTTAGTGGCGCCAGCATTAGCAAAAGGCACAACCGCAATTGGAATTTGCTGCGCACTGCCGCCACTAATTTCAATATCCAGTGCAGCGTAACTGAGAGTTGTTGCCAAAAAACTGGCTAAAAAAGCCATTAATTTAAATAGTTTCATTATCTTTTAGTGTTGTATCCGCTTAAAAGTTCAATCAAATTCTACTGCAAACAGCTATAGATGCCACTCTATTTACACTTTGTTACATACTTAACGCTTTATTTACATCGAATTTTCTACATTTATTTTAGTGCTTACTCGTTCGGTTTGAATCGTAAATTTAAGCTTCTAAATTTTGCATAAATAGCAGGGTCTGTCGGCAGCGGCAATGGCTGAGAGGCTGTAATGGCACGCTCCACAGCGTCATCACAAGCAGCGCTGCCACTCGATTTTACTAGTTTGGGCGGGCCGCTTAACTCGCCCGTGGGTAGCAAACCAATATCAAAACGCAATTCTGGGTTGCCATCACCGCACAATGTTTTATTCACATTACCGCGAATTTTAGCTTTAATTTTTTCGGTATATTCACCAATAATGCTGGCATTGGCCGCACTGGCAGTTTTAGTATCCGCACCACTGTTTTCATTTAGCAAATCTTGTTGTAACTTATTTAATGCTTTTTCGCGGTCGAGTTTTGCTTGTTTTTCTGCGGCCTTATTATTCTGCAAATCTTCTTCGCGTATTTGTTGCGCTATTTTTTTAGCCAGTTCTGCTTTCTTGTTTTTTTCTAGTTCAATTTTTGCTTGTTGCTCAAGTTTTTTTTTCTTATTTTCTAACGCAATATCCACTTTTGGTTGTTCAGGCTCAGGTTTTTCCTCAACAATTGGCTTGGGTTCTGGTTTCGGCTCTGGCTTTTCCTCTATAACGGGTTTAGGCTCAGGTTTTGGCTGTGGCTGAAGAACTGGTTTAGCTGCAGGCAACTTATCCCATAACTCTACTTCTGTAACATTTAACACGGGGTGTGCGGCTTTCCAATTAAACGAAACCAGCATCGCACCCAATAGCAACACATGTACGGCAATCGCCAAACCACCTGCTTTCCATGAATCTGTGTTTTCGTGCTTTCTTAGCATGTTAACTAGGACCTAATAATAGCCCAACTTTTTCCACTTTATTTTGTTTCAACAATCCCATTACAGCAGTTACGTCATCGTACTTAACATTTTTATCTGCTGCTATTACAACTGCGCGCTCTGGATTTTTTTTAAGCGCATCTCTAACTTTTGCAAGCAAAATATCGCGCGTTATTGGCGTATTTTCTAGCTCTATTTTTTTATCTAACTTAACAGTCAGTACGATTGGTGGCACAGCATGTTGCTTTAGTGCTTCCTGCCCCACTTTAGGTAAATCAACCACACCAGGGTTGGTCATGGGTGCTGTCACCATAAAAATAACCAGCAACACCAATGTCACATCGATATAGGGCACCACGTTAATTTGGTTCATCATGCGGCGTTTGCGAGTACGCATTTTTTACCCCTTATGATTTACGTTGTAAAATATTAGTAAATTCTTCCATAAAACTTTCGTAGCGTACCGACAGCCTATCCACTGAGCTTGCAAATCGGTTGTAGGCAATCACTGCAGGAATCGCTGCAAATAAGCCAATCGCGGTCGCAATTAAGGCCTCTGCAATACCAGGTGCTACTTGGCTAAGCGTCGCTTGTGCCACGCTGGATAAGCCACGAAACGAATTCATGATGCCCCATACCGTGCCAAACAAACCAATATATGGGCTCACCGAGCCGACGGATGCTAGGAATGGCAAATGCGCATCTAAGTCATCAAGTTCACGGTTATAAGCGGCGCGCATGGCGCGGCGCGAGCCTTCCATCACATCGCTGACTTCCATCCTGCCTTGCTGTTTGTGGCGGATAAATTCTTTAAATCCTGCCTCAAATATACTCGCCATGCCTTGCGGCTTGCGGCGGCCAGCGGTCACACTTTCGTACAGTTTATTTAAATCGCCACCAGACCAAAATTTATTTTCAAAGTCTTCTGATTCGGTTTCTGCGCGCTTAATGGTGGCAACCTTAATAAAAATATACCACCAAGAAAAAAGCGAAGTCATCAATAATATCAGCATCACCAACTGCACAGGCAAGCTGGCGCCCGAAATTAAGCTTAACAAAGACATATCATTTTCTGCGTTCATACTCTCTCCACTACTTGATTTTCCATGATGCGTTTTACAGCAATCGGTACAGGAATTGGTTTAAAACTTAACCCATTTACACACGCTAATTTTACTTGTGCCGTTATTAATGTTTGTTGATTTAACTGGATTGTTTGTAAAAACTCTACACTACCATGCCCTGTTTTAGTAATTTCACTATTGACTGTAAGCAAATCGTCTAATTTAGCGGATTTTTTAAACTGAATTTGCATGCTATGCACCACAAACACACAATTGTATTCTTGCAATAGAGAGGTGTGCTCAAACCCTAAATGGCGCAACCACTCAGTGCGAGCGCGTTCCATAAAATTAAGATATTGCGCATGATAAACCACCCCGCCCGCATCGGTATTTTCGTAGTAGACGCGTACAGGCCATTGATGCGAGTTTACTGCTGCCAAGCTTCACCTGCTGCTAATGTTTTAGGCACTGGCAAGCCAAAATGCTGATAAGCCAAGCCTGTAGCGATACGGCCGCGCGGTGTGCGCATTAAATATCCTTGCTGAATCAAATAAGGTTCTAGTACATCTTCAATGGTATCGCGCTCTTCACCGATTGCCGCCGCCAGATTATCTAAACCGACTGGGCCGCCACCGAATTTTTCAAGCACAGCTTGCAATAGTTTTCTATCCATCACATCAAAACCAAGACTATCCACATCCAACATTTTAAGCGCCGCATCTGCTACTTCGCTGCTGACAATACCGTCTGATTTCACTTGTGCGTAATCGCGCACCCGGCGCAACAATCGATTCGCAATGCGCGGCGTACCACGTGATCGCTTGGCTACTTCTAGCGCACCTGTTGCTGTAATTTGCACTTCTAACAAACCAGCACTGCGATGCACGATTTTACTTAACTCTTCTGATGTATAAAATTCTAAGCGCGAAACAATGCCAAAACGGTCTCTCAATGGATTAGTTAACATGCCTGCGCGGGTGGTGGCACCAACCAGTGTAAATGGCGGCAAATCTAGGCGCACGCTTCTTGCCGCAGGGCCTTCACCAATCATAATATCCAAACGGTAATCTTCCATCGCTGGATACAAAATCTCTTCTACTACAGGGCTTAAACGATGAATTTCATCAATAAATAGCACATCGTTAGGCTCTAAATTGGTGAGTAGGGCGGCTAAATCGCCTGCGCGTTCTAATACAGGCCCTGAGGTTTGACGTAAGTTAACACCCATTTCCCGCGCAATAATATGCGCTAAAGTCGTTTTGCCTAAGCCGGGTGGGCCAAACAGCAGCACATGGTCTAAGGCTTCACTTCTGCCACGCGCGGCGTTAATAAAAATCTCTAGCTGGCTACGCGCTTTTTCTTGGCCAACATATTCATCTAGGGCTTTGGGACGCAGCGCGCGCTCAATCGCCTCTTCTTGAGGGCTGGCGGCTTCTGGGGCAATAAAACGGTCTGTTTCTATCATATGGGCATCTCTGTAAATCCAATTTTCGTCGTTACACTGCGTTGCTCATAAAAAATAATTCCTTACATATCAATATATGCGGCGTCATTATTTTTTAATCGCGCCTTGTTTAACTTAGAAACTTGAATTTACAGAGATACCCATAACTGCTAAATGGGTTAAACGCAGTGCGCGCTAATTAAACACCATTATGAGTTTAATTGCGAAAAATTCTCAATCAATTTTTTAATCGAAACGGGTGAGCCAAGGTGCATGCCTTGTCCATAATGCACACCAATTAATTTAAGCTCTTTTAAAATCGCTTCATTTTCTACAAATTCAGCCACAGTTTTAATGTTCATGGCCTCTGCCACACTGTGAATCGAGCGCACCATGGCGTGGTCAATTTTATTGGTGTGCATTTCTTTTACAAATGCGCCGTCAATTTTTAAATAATCTACTTCAAAATTTTTCAAATAGGTAAACGATGACATGCCGCTACCAAAATCGTCTAGCGCAAAGCTACAGCCTAATTTTCTTAATGCTGTAAATAAGTGAATGGTGTTTTTAAGATTCACAATCGCTGAGGTTTCGGTAATTTCAAAACAAATAGACGTTGGTGGTATGGCGTAAATGACTAGTTGTTCACGAATAAAGCCTAGCAAGCTTTTATCGCCTAACGAGGTGCCCGATAAGTTAATCGAAAATACGTAGTTACATTTTTCTGCGCTTTTATCCAGCATTTCGCGATATGCGGCAAATGTGTTACGAATCACCCAGCGATCAATATTAGGCATTAAATGATAACGCTCAGCCGATGGAATAAACGAAGTAGGTAACATGATTTTGCCGTCTGGGCTGACTTTTCTAATTAACACTTCATAGTGATGCTGGGCTGGCACGTGAATAGAAAGTGGCACGATGGGCTGGCAATACAGCATAAATTGTTCATCATCAATTTCATCGGTAATGTCAGAGATTGCTTCGACTTGGCTGCGACGCTGAGCGACTTCAATATCACCAGCACTGAATAAAAAGCTTTGATTACGGCCCGCTTTTTTGGCAGAGTAACAAGCTGAATCGGCCGCATGAATAATATCGCTGACACTCTCAAAGCTCGCATTCACCACTACAATGCCGATACTGACGCCAATATTAAAAATTTTATCGTCATGCATAAAACGGTAATCACGCACGATTTTTAAAATGGTACTGGTAATTTGGTCGGCATCGGCAAGGCTGCAGTTTTCTAATAACAAGCCAAATTCATCACCACCTAAACGTGCCAAAGTGTCTCTATCGCGCATGCGGTTGGCAAACAATTCGCTAACCTGCTTGAGCAACTCGTCGCCTGCCGCATGGCCGCAGGTGTCATTTACCAACTTAAATTGATCTAAATCCATGTAGCAAAATACATGCTGCGCATTAGATTCGTACACATTTTTTAAGCTGCGCTCCAGTCTGGCTTCAAACTCACGGCGATTAATTAAACCTGTTAAATCATCATGTTGTGCTTGATGCCGTAACATACTGGTTGCATCATTTATTTTGTCTTGCATCGTGTCGTATGCTTGTTTAAGGCTGGTAGACATGGAGTTAAAGCCTTTTTGCAAGGTTTTAAGTTCGCCGCTGGAGTTTTCGGTGATGGTTTGTGCGAAGATTCCTTCGCCAACTTTATTAACAGCGTGCGCAATTTCTTGAATCGGTTTGGTGATATTGCGCCCAATCCACCAAGCAATTAATACACTCACTAACAAACCAAATAGGCCGATTAACACAATTTTAGTGATTAAATCTTGCTTTAAACTATGCAAAGTTTGATTGCTTAAATCCACATAAACTTGGCCAATTTCCATTGGCTCTTCGCTTTTGTATGTATCTCGCCCAGCATCGTATGGGCTAGTAAAATCATCAATCTCAACCAAGCTGCGGGTAATGGGCGCGGTAAATATAGTGCTGTTTTTTTGTCTAAACTCACTAATATTGTCTTTATCGATGCGGTTAATTAACTCTTGCGCCAGTGGCCGGCCGCTGAGTGCCAGCACGATGCCTTTACTGTCAATCACCAATACGGTTCTCACTTCTTGTTCATTCACTAAAGCTTGCTGGACTAATTTTTGCAGAATTTGGCGATTACCTGAAATCACGCCGTATTCGGCGGCTGGTGCCAGTTGTGATGCAATAATACGGCCACGATCACTAAGTGATTGATTTAAAACACCAAACACGTTTGAAATAGCGTAGCCTGCTAAAATAATCGCAAATAACATGGCTGGAACTGTGCCTAGTAAAATCACGCGCGATTTAATGCCTAGGTTATTAAAACCAAAATGATGCAACCCAAAACCACCCAGCGCACTGTAATTGGCACTTGAACTGCGTCTGTTTGGTGAACTGGAATCGTTGGCTGAGCCACTGCCATTGGTTAATGGTTTTTGATTAGTGGAAATTTTACCCAAAGGCATTTCACCCGAAGATTTTTTGAAAGGGTTACTCATGCTGGGCTGCTTCCGCATCTAGCAATTTTCTATAGGCATTTTCTTCGTCAGCAACCGTAATATTAAGTGAACGCGCCACTTGGTAATTAACAGAAATTGAAAAATAGCGAGGCGCTTGCGGTGGCGGAAGCAAGCCTGGCGCTGCTTGCGTTTTAATAGCGATTTCTGCTGCCTGTTTAGCCAATTGTTTGGTCGTGCTGTAAACGGCGGCTAAAGCGCCTGCGCGCACATACGATTGTGAGTAACCAAAAACTGGTTTTTGATGTCGATAAGTGGTTAACAAAATAGCTTGCGCTGTTTCGCGGCTGTACACCACAGGGTCAGGAATCGCCATCAGCGCATCAGTACTATCTAATAATTTTTGTAATTTAGGGATCAATTCTGATTCCTGTTTAATGGTTTCAATGGATACATTAAGGTTTCTTTTTTCACCTGTATCTTTCACTATTTCATAATATTGCGATGAAGTTTTGCCCAGCATAACGCCCACATTTTTTACTTCTGGCAAAATTGTTTTAATGAGCAACATTTGCCGCGAATAGGGCTGATCCAACACAATCGCACTAAAATTGCCTAAATCGCGCCCGCTTGCTTCTAACAATTTATTAAAAGTAGGTAGCGGCGTAAAAACGCCCAATACAGGAGTAGTAAATTTTAGCTTGCTGGAGGCTTCTAACGCTTTGACACCCAGCGCAATCACTAGCTCACTATTCTCTGCAACTACAGGCCTCTCTGAATCTTGCAAATCAATTACTTTAACACGCAAAGCAGTGTTTTTTGTGGCAATTAATTCTTCTTTAAAATGGTCTACAAATTCTAAATAAGATTGTGACGGCGCACTGATGATGATGGTAATACCAGTGTAAGCATAAGATAAAGCTGGGCAGCACAAATGCGCGATTAACGCTAACAGCGATAAATTTTTACAGACAAAGTAGTTATTTTTAGACTGATTAAACAATAGGTATCACTTTATGTACGATTAAGTTAACACTTAAAATGCATTAAAAATCTAGCCTTACATTAATGCGGCCACGGCGTTTAAACGTGTTGTAATCGGCAAATTCTTCATAATGATTATTAAATAGATTTTCAATCACCATGTTGACCTCGCCGTTATAACGACCACTTTGAAATTTTCTGGCTAGCCTTAGATCAGATTTTCTGATTAAATCAACCTTATTACCATCCCCCAAAAGGTCAGCCTCACTCGTTTGGTAGTAAGCCAAACTGGCATCCCATTGTGGGTTAAAACGATGTGTTAATAGGGAGCTAAAGGTGTTGCGAGGCGCTGAGCTAGTGTAATCTAGTTTAAGACCATCTTCAGTTTCGCGAATATGGATATAAGCATGGTTCACCAGTAGGTTAGTATTGCGACTTAACTGCCAATTTGCCTGAAATTCTATGCCGTTTACCTCAGCGCCGCCCTGATTAACATTTGTTGTAATATCTGCACCAAGAAAAGGGTTTAATAGCACAGCATTGGGCGGCACGACTAAATCTGTTCGATTCGCATCTCTAATCACATCACTAATCTTGTCGCTGAATAATCTGGCATCTAATTGCAAGCGGCCCAGTTTGCCTAAGTAACCTAATTCGCGTGAAATAATTTGCTCTGGCGCAAGATTCCCTGTGTTTGCTCTATATTGAAAAATAAGTGGGTTTTGACCTGGATTAGTAGTAGCTACAACTAGTCGATCTCTGAATTTTTCTTCTACGTAATTGGGTGTGCGTAATGCGCTGGATGCGCCTATTCTGAAAGTATGATTTGGGTGAGGCTTAAAATTAAGGCTGGCTCTGGGTGAAGTGTCAGTGCCAGTAAAATCGTTATGCTCAATCAATGCGCCTGCATTGACTGTCAGTTTTTCATGCAAACGCCATTCTGCATGGCCAAAAAGCCGTTGCAGATTAAAGTAATCGGTTTTTCTAGAGTCTAAATAGTTTGGCGCATAAACTGAATCTTGCCTAACGCTGCCACCCCATACAGCCCTAATTTGTTTACCCAAAGCAAATGTTTGCTGCGCCTCAATATCGGTGCGCTGTTGTACAACAGCATTATTCACATACACATTATCGTTAACTAAACTGGCGGCAACTACAGGGCTTATTGCTGCTATTATTGGCCTTAAATTGACCGAAGTGGTTTCATCATCTGATTTGTCGTAGTTGTGAAAAGCTTGTAGCGTGAAATCGCTAGTATCAGAAATATGATGTCGCCAGCGTATTAATGCATAGTGATTATTAATCTGTTTGGTACGTGGCAAAAAAACAAAAGGATCGTTTTCAATATTGCCTTCGCCACGCGCACCATCGGCAATACCCAATTCAAACTCAAGCGTATCTTTCAGATTGATGCGGTAATCCGCCTGCGAGTTGATAAAACGCATGCGTTTAAAATCATTTCTATCGTCCAATCCATCGTCTTGGCGATAATCTGCTGTAAAACGATAACTCAGCGCATCTAATTTGCCAGCATGGCGATAAAATACTTCATTACGGCCGCTGCCATGCGTTGCAACCACGCTATTGGCAGGTGTTTCGTCTGATGTTTGGGTAATGATATTAATCACCCCAAAATAAGAATTGGCGCCATAACTTGCGGCATTAGGGCCGCGCGTGACTTCAATGCGGTCAATATCAATAATAGCAATCGGCAGTTCGCTCCAATTAACGCCGCCAAATAAAGGGCTATACACCGAACGTCCGTTAATCATTACTTGCATACTACCCGCATATGCAGACGTAATACCATGATAGCTAACCGCGTGATTGGTGTTGTACACATAACCTGCATTGGCGCCCACATACATGCCAGGCACTAAGCGAAAAATCTCAGGCAAATCAACAATGCCACTGGCACGAATCGTTTCACGGTCAATTACGGTTACGGCTGAAGGTACATCTGCTGCTGCTTGTGATAAGCGCGATACGGTTAATACCTTTGGCACTTCACCCATGTAATCGTCTTCAGACATAAAATCTGAAGCGGTATTTTCTGCGTACGCAGCCAGATTAAAAAACGCCAAAAAAGCTGCAGTTAAGCATAAATGTTGGGGTGAGGTGTTTGCAGAACGAATCATCAGCATACTTTTTAATCAACTCTACTCAAGGCTTTAATCAATTTGCCACTTTAATAATCTTTAAGCCAATCATATCGCTTAAATATTAATTAGCTTTGGGCTTTCGCCAAAATTTACGTACTAACCAGAGCATAAAAATGCCAATGAACAACCACGGAATTGCACCCACCACGAAAGTAATCACCTGACCAATACTTTCCATCAACACTTGCCCCGCATTTTTAAGTGCGCGTGCAACTGGGGCAAAAAAACCTTGCTCGGTAAGCCCTTGAGCGGCAGTAAAATCGATATTCACAGCGACTAAATCAGTTTCTAACGCCAACATTTTGCGTACACTCGCAATGCTGTCCAACTCGCTTTGCGTATTGGCCAACTCACGCTCTACATCGATAATATCCTTAAACTTAGCTGTTTTATCATGCAACATCAAGCGCAGTCTATCCCTCAAATCGGTTAGATTTTTAATACGCGCTTCTGCGTCCACCACTTGAATGGTTTTATCTTCGCTATCTCGATTGTGTTGCAATACCTCGCCATTTTTGGCTAATCCACTTAAAAAGATGGGTACATTTCTGGGTGGTAAACGCACACTTAAGCTGGCAGATGGCGGGCTGTATTCAGTTTCTCGGTTGTAATTTGCACTTAATAATTGGCAGTTAAGCGCTTCGCAGTGTTTGAGGGCGGCATCAAAGTTGGCTTGCATGTTCTCAGCTACTGTTTCGATTTGTAAATGATGCCGCAGTGCAATGTATTTTTTAGCGGCATTATCAGCTATTGGCTCACTCATCTCAGTTAAGCTTTGTTCGGCACTATTGCTAGTATCTCTAGTGCTAGCAACTTTAGACATCGAATCTACCGCCATTTTGCCCATTGGCGCGGCTAAGCTTGAATACTCTGGCGCTTCGCTTGATGCATTCTGATTGCCACACGCAGCCAGCACAAGGCACGTTATGCCAATTAAGAAACCAATTAAGCTGTACTTTTTCATCGATTAACCTTATGTAATAAGGCTAAAATTAAGCCCATTTATAGGATTAAATTGTACCTGTATTAGACATGAATATTAAAACTTAAAACATGCAAATGAGTAATAAAAAAGTCGCTTCAATTACAGCGACTTTTTTATACTCATTTGACTTAACTAGTTTTTTGAAAGGAATTTTAGAGATTGCCGAATACCCTCAGAAACACCCAATTCTTTGGGTAGTAATTTAATCGTGGCTAATGCTTCTTTATCGTTATACCCAAGTGCCAATAGCGCATTTAAAATATCGCTAGTGGCTGATTTTGGATGCGCAGCACCCACGCCACTTACACCATTAATCGAGAATTTATCTTTAAGCTCAAGCAGCAAACGCTCTGCCGTTTTTTTGCCAATGCCAGGAATGCGCGTCAGCATCGCCACTTCTTGCAAGTTAACCGCTTGAATCAAATCTTCGATACTCACGCCACTTAAGATAGACAAGGCTGATTTTGCGCCAATTCCATTAACCTTAAGCAATTGTTTAAACGTGCTTTTTTCTTGCTCGCTACCAAAACCATACAGCAATTGCGCATCTTCACGCACCACCATATAAGTCAGCAATTGCACTTTTGCGCCAATCTCTGGCAAATTATAAAAAGTGCTCATCGGCACCTCTACTTCATAACCCACGCCCGCACAGTCAATCACCACTTGCGGTGGCGCTTTTTCAATCAGAATTCCGTTTAGGCGTGCAATCATATCAATCTGCCGTTCTTTACTCTAAATCCTGCTGTGGCTAATTTGCCTAATCCTTGCCCGCCATGTGCATGACAAATTGCGCAAGCCAGTGCATCAGCTGAGTCTGGGCTTGGTAAACCAGGCAAATTCAGCAGTCGTTTGACCATTTCCTGTACTTGCTCTTTTTGTGCATGGCCATTACCCACAACGGCTTGCTTGACTTGTAAGGCCGTATATTCAGCCACAATTAAGCTGCGAATCACCGCCGCGCTAATCGCTGCACCACGCGCTTGACCTAGCAATAAAGTAGATTGCGGATTCACATTGACGAACACTTTTTCAACCGCCGCTTGTGTGGGCTGGTAAGTATCGATGACCTCAAACAAGCCATCTAAAATAATTTTTAAACGCGCTGGTAATTCTTCTCTATCGTCTTCGCCTGCCACTTTATTCTTTTTACCACTCGCAGTTTTAATGGTGCCGCTGGTAATGTAGGTGATTTTTTCACCTACTTTCTCAATCACACCAAAACCTGTAAGGCGCAGGCCTGGGTCGATCCCTAGAATTCTCAAACCAGACAAACTAGTCAACTTTAACGTTAAATTTTAGTAGTAACTTCGGCAAGAAATCATCAAGATTTTCAATATGCTTGTCTTGAAGTTCGACTAAGTTAAAGTTATATTTTTTATAAATTTCCTGCTTCACTTTTTTACGCTCAAGGTATTTAGCGTCGTTTTCTAAACCCCAATATTCAATATAAACTTTATCTCCCGAAGGTATATAAAAATCACAAAAAACATCTTCCTCTATCGGTAATTGACGCTCGTATGCGTGCGCGATACCTGACATATAAAGCCAATTATCAATTAGCATTTCTCCTCTTGAACGAACTAGATGGCCATCAGTAGCACGCATATTGGCAGGATACTTACTTCTAAATTCGCCAACTTCTTTCTCTGCCTGTTTGCTCGGCTCTGCTATCATTTTGGATTCAGGCCGCAAAAACTCTTCAATAGCTCGCGTTAATACTCTTGATTTCTCTATACCTACAGGCCACTTAATGAAAGTTTTTTTATCTCTTCCAATTTCAACTTGACCACGTAATTTTGCGCCCAAGTCAGTTACAACCCAGCCATTTTCTTTTTTATCAATCCAACCTAGTTCCAAAAAAATTTGGTTCAATTTTCGGTTGCTAATGTTTAAGGTCTCACCTAAAGTAGTAACTGATAAATAACTGCCAACCACTTTTGATTCACTTTTATCTATTTCTGCATCACTCTTTATCGTAATAGGTTTTTTATTTTCAAATCGCCAATGTTCCAAACAAAGCTTATATCCAGACTTAGAGACTGAGCTATTGCAACCATCAACTGAACACTTAGCAAGTTCTGACACAATTAATCCTCAATAACCGCAGTCGTATAAACATCCTGCACATCATCCAAATCTTCCAGCGCATCCAGAATTTTTTGCATTTTAATTGCATCATCCCCTGTAAAAACTGTTTCAACGCTTGGTTTCATCATCACTTCCGCCATTACGGCTTTTAAGCCTGCGGCTTCCATCGCTTCTTTAATGGCGATAAAATCATTGGGCGGGGTGATGACTTCAATACTGCCGTCTTCATCGGTGACGATGTCTTCTGCGCCTGCTTCAAGTGCTACTTCCATTACTTTATCTTCAGAAGTACCTGGTTCATAAATTATGCTGCCACAGTGTTTAAACATAAAAGCCACAGAGCCATCAGTACCCAAATTGCCACCAAATTTAGTTAGTGCATGGCGCACATCAGCCACTGCACGTTGTTTATTATCGGTTAAGCAATCAATAATAATCGCTGCGCCATTAATACCATAACCTTCGTAGCGAATCTCTTCATAATTGACGCCTTCTAATTCGCCCGTACCTTTTTTAATGGCACGCGTAATATTGTCGGCTGGCATATTTTCTTCTTTTGCCTCAGCCACAGCGGCGCGCAGGCGCGGATTCATAGTGACATCGCCACCGCTTAAACGCGCTGCTACCGTGATTTCTTTGATGAGTTTGGTGAAGATTTTGCCGCGTTTGGCATCTTGGCGACCTTTGCGGTGCTGAATATTTGCCCATTTACTGTGTCCTGCCATACTGTTTTCCTTGATATTTTTGCATCGATATTTTCAGGGCATCTCTATAACTTTAAGTTTCGTCGTTACACTGCGTTACTCATAAAAAATAATTCCTTACATATTAACCATATGCGGCGTCATTATTTTTTAATCGCGCCTTGTTTAACTTAGAAACTTAAAGTTATAGAGACACCCTCAACTCTACGTGCATTTTATCATAGGCTGGATGCAGTTTATTCTTGGCCTTGCGCGCAATCCACGGGCTGATGTTTGCGCATGGTAATGACGGATATTTGCACCAGCGCCAATGCAATTAACAGCATGCCAATCAGCTCAAATGTGTTGGGTACTTCATTCAATTGTATCCATGCAGCAATCACACCAATCACGGGCGCTAACATAGATGCCATACTGGCAACGCCTGCGGGCAAGCGTTGCAAAGCATATAGCCAAAGCAGCCAAGCTAGCGCGCCACTTAAAATTACATTAAACAGCACGGCCCCAATAAAATAGCCTGTCCATTGAATCGGCGGGGCAGGCACTATAAAGGCGATTGCTAACATGGGTACAGAGCCAAGCAGCATTGGCCAAGCCGTCAAATTGAGTAAATCCAAATTTGGACTACGCTGATGCAGTTTTTTAGAAATAATCGCCGATAATGCCCACGATACCCCAGAACAGATGGCCAGAAACATGCTAAAACCATCTGCCTTAATATGCAATGGATCAAAAATAAGCACCATGCCAAATACGGCAGAAACCACCGCTAGCCATTGCCAGCCTTGCACTTTTTCGCCAAGCATTGGCCACGCAAATAGCATCACCCAAAATGGCATGGTGTAAGTCAGTACAGCAGTTTTGCCAGCGCCACCCTCAACCAGCGCCCAAATCAGTAATCCCGTAAAACCGATTGTCTGCAATATGCCCAGCACCAGCATGGTGGGAAATTCTTTTAAGGCTAGTGGTCTTTTAGTGAAATAAATCACCACAAACAGCACTAGCGCACCTAAAAAAGTACGTAGTGCCGCAAACTGAAAAGGCCCTGCATATTGCAATGCGCTTTTCATCACCACCCAGTTATAGCCCCAAATGATGGTTAATATAAGCAAAGCAGTAAATGCGCGTAAAGTGATTTTGGTACTGTGTTTTAGCATTATTTTAAGGGTTAAGATTCACTGTATTGATGGCTTTACTGTCGCTGTTTCAGCTAAAAGATACACGCACTTTTTGAGTTGGCGGCTTCATATAATTAGTAATTTTATCACTTATTTAAGTGGCAGATATTGGCTAAATTATTTATCGGTGTATATTTAAAGTGCTAACAAGCGGGAGAAGATCATGAAAACCTTACAACAAATATTAAACGATAAAAAACATAAAGAAGTGATTAGCATTGCCCCCAATCGCCCTGTATTTGATGCATTGGTCATTTTGGCTGAGTACAAAATTGGCGCGTTGGCAGTGATTCAAGATGGCAAATTGGTCGGCATTTTTTCTGAACGCGATTATGCGCGCGAGGTCGTTTTGAAAGGTCGCTCATCTAAAACTACCCAAGTATCTGAAGTGATGAGTGATAAAGTCATTTTTGGAAAAGCGGATGATTTAGTCGAAAGCGCTATGAGCCTGATGAGCGAAAAACGCATACGCCATTTACCTGTTTTAAATGGCGAGGAGCTTGCTGGCATGCTGTCTTTAGGCGACTTGGTCAAAGAAACGATAAGCTACCAGCAACGTTTAATTGCTGAGCTTGAACAGTATATTCGCGGCTAGTACGCTATAAAACAGATTAATCAGCTTAAGCTCATGAAAATGCTTAAGCCCAGTTAATGGCTAATCGCAGCGCTAAAACTTAACCTTAGGCGCACAATGCAGTCATACAAACAAGCAACGAATGAATACAAAGTTAACGGTTTGTTGTGATACTAAATTTTACTAATTGAAAAAGGATATTTATCATGTGGACAACACCAGCAGCTACAGAAATGCGTTTTGGCTTTGAAGTAACAATGTACGTAATGAATAAATAAGCTTTATTCATTTAGTCAAAAGGGAGCAATTGCTCCCTTTTTTGTTGTTAATAATAAAGTGACTTAACCAGTTTTTAAGCCGAAATTTTCATTCAAACTATTAATCAATTACTTGGCGTATTACTCACCAATAATTTTAACCAGCACGCGCTTTTTGCGTCTACCATCAAATTCGCCGTAAAAAATCTGCTCCCATGGTCCAAAATCTAAATGGCCGTCAGTAATCGCCACCACCACTTCGCGTCCCATAATTTGCCGTTTCATGTGTGCATCGGCATTATCTTCGCCCGTATCATTATGGCGATAGCTGCTTACTGGTTCGTGCGGCGCAAGCTTTTCAAGCCACTGCGTGTAATCATGATGCAAACCCCGCTCATCATCATTAATAAACACGCTGGCGGTAATGTGCATCGCATTCACTAACACCAAACCCTCACGCACGCCACTCTCGCGCAAGCATTCATTAATCTGTTCAGTAATACGGATAAACGCCACACGGGTGGGCGGGTTAAACCAGAGTTCCTTACGGTAGCTTTTCATGCAAAATCTCCTCAATTAATACACAATTTTAGCACCGACAATTGTTAATCGGCATGAATCAACGCATTAATTTAGGCAATAAAAAAGGCCTCTTTAAAAGAAGCCTTTTTTGCACAGCTTGAGTGATTAACTTTTTACTTCAACCGCATGTGTAAAGCTTTTACCTTCATTGTCTGTGGCTAATACTTCTAATTTGCCTGGTTCAGTTGGCACAAAGTTAAATTTAAAGTAAGGGTCCTCTGCCGTGCCTACACCAACATCAACCGTCATTACAGGTTTGCCGTTATATGTAAACTCGGTTTTATTAATATAAAAAGCCGGCACAAAACCTTGTGATACTAAATCACGCTGCAAACCAGTGCGCATCACGTGTTTAATGTTAAATGTAGCTGGCGTGGCTGCACCAATTTTCACTTCTTCAACTTTCATTTTAATTTTACCAGCCGCCGCACGTGTGGCGGCTTCATCGTTTTCTACTGTGCCACCACAGCCACCTGCAGCGCGAATCTCACGTGATGCTAAATATAAATTACCTTTTGCATCTTCACCCACCAAACGCACAAACGCATCAGTTTCAAAACGAATACGCGTAGCCAATTGAAAGTCGCCTAAGGCATCGGTTAAATGATAAGTTGCAGTCAGTGGAATCGGGTTTGCATCAACAAAAGCGTACAGCTTTTTAATTTTTACGCCATTGGCAGCGGCATTATCAATACTATAAGTAACAGGCACTTGCGCACCGCTTTCAGCACGGCGCGGCGCATCAATCTTCATAAAAGTCACGTCCGTCATCGCGCGTTTTTCAAAAAATGCTTCTTTCATCACAGGCCATAGTGTTGGATTTGGCTCTGCTATCACACTTGAGCTTGCGCCGATAAGCAGGCCAAATATAGCCAGTGAGCTCACTAAAAATTGTTTTGTTTTCATCTCATCTCCAAATCTGTTTTACACAGAATTAACACGATTATGTTTAACGTGCTAGTTAAATTTATGACTACCATTCACTATTTTAGTTTTATTCAAGCGCTTGTATGTGATGCGAGTCACACAACAAAATTAAACAATCATTAAAGTTAAACAATAAAAATTAACCCAAAAAAGTGGTTAACTTTGGCTGCGAAACTCTTCAAAATTCAACTCAATGCCGTTGCCCGCAGGGTCTTTAAAATTGATTTGTTTTACGCCGTTAATTAACGTGCGTGTGGTGTATGAAATTTGATGCGCTGACAAATGCGCTTCCATCGCGGGCATATCGTTGCAGGTAAACGATACATGGTCGTAAGTGCCATTCACATGCAAATCTGGCGCGAGCTTACCACTTCCTTCGTCCCTTTTATATTCAGCCAAATGCACCACATCGTTATCACCGATATACAGCCAAAAACCGTAGCTGGTCGTTGCCGTGCGCGGCCCCACTTTTAAGCCGACAATATCGCAATAAAAATCGCGCAACACATGCATCATGTCACGATTGGCGCGTAGGTTAATATGGTTGATTTCGGTGACTGGCATAATGGCTCATTTACTCATTAAACGTGATTTGATATCAAGCCAGTAGTCAGGCTTTCTATGTAGATGACCAATAGCAATCACTAAAATAATATCATCAATTTTGCTATAAATAACGCCATAAGGAAATCGCTTTAACTGGCAACGTCTTGTGTTTTTAGATATTGAATGCCAAGCATTCGGCCACAAACATATACGATCTAAACTAGTCAAAACTTCAAGTAAAAATGATTGGCCTAAGTTTGGTACTTGGGCGTTGTAATAATCTACCGCATCGTCAAGCTCGTATTGTGCAGGCTCTAAAAAACGCACTTGCATATTAACGATATTTTGCAAGTACCTGATTTAAATCTAAGACTTTTAATTTATCTGCACCATAAGCTTTAAGCCTGTCTTCCGCCTCTTTCGTCCAAAGTGCATCAATTTCAGTATCAGGCTTATCAACGCTTGCAAGCAAAGCATCAATCAGCTCAATTTTTTCACTAGCTGATAATTGGCTTGCCTGCTCAACAATAACTTGTGTGGCTTTGCTCATATATTCACACTCCTAAACGTTAAGTTTATTTTTCACTTTCAAGTAGCTGGATTTTGTGAGCGAACGCGTATATGCAATTCTCTCAACTGTTTCTCATCCACTTCATTCGGCGCATTGGTCATCAAGCATTGCGCGCGCTGGGTTTTTGGGAAAGCAATCACGTCACGAATCGATTCAGCACCTGCCATTAATGTGACCAAACGATCTAAACCAAACGCTAAGCCGCCATGCGGAGGTGCGCCGTATTGCAAAGCATCTAGCAAGAAGCCAAATTTTTCTTGGGCTTCTTCTTTGCTGATTTTGAGTGCGTCGAATACTTTTGATTGCACGTCTTGTTTATGAATACGCACTGAACCGCCGCCCACTTCCCAGCCATTTAGCACCATGTCGTACGCTTTTGACAATGCCGCACCTGGATTAGAAGTTAATAAATCTTCGTGACCATCTTTAGGTGCAGTAAACGGATGATGCAAGGCTGCCCAGCGGTCATTTTCTTCATCATGTTCAAACATGGGGAAATCGACCACCCATAATGGCGCCCATGCACGGCCATCGACATGGCCTTTATCGTGGCCAACTTTTAGGCGTAGTGCACCTAAGGCTTCGTTCACTACTTTGGTTTTGTCGGCGCCAAAGAATACGATATCGCCATTTTGCGCGCCTGTACGGTCAATAATCGCTTGTAATGCAGTGGCGTGAATATTTTTAACGATTGGGCTTTGCAAGCCTTCTTCGTTCAATTTGGTCACATCGTTAATTTTGATATAGGCCAAACCTTTTGCGCCATAGATTTTAACGAATTCGGTGTAAGCATCAATTTCTGACCTTGCAATCGCGGCGCCATTAGGCACGCGCAAAGCAGCCACACGGCCGCCCGCCATATTGGCCGCACCAGCGAATACTTTAAAGTCTACATCTTTCATCACATCGGATAGTTCGGTGATTTCTAAAGTCACACGCATATCAGGCTTGTCTGAACCGTAACGATTCATCGCCTCGCTAAACGGCATGCGCGGGAATTTGGCGGGTAAATCCACGTTTTGAACCGATTTAAGCATTTGTCGAATCATCTCTTCGACAATGTCCATAATCTCGTTTTCACTTAAAAAGGATGTTTCAATATCCACTTGCGTGAATTCTGGCTGACGGTCAGCACGTAAATCTTCATCGCGAAAGCATTTAGTGATTTGGAAATAACGGTCAAAGCCTGACACCATTAATAATTGCTTGAACAGCTGCGGTGATTGCGGCAATGCAAAGAACTGGCCTGCATGCACACGGCTTGGCACTAGGTAATCGCGCGCGCCTTCTGGCGTACTGCGCGTTAACATTGGTGTTTCCACTTCAATAAAACCGTTGGTATCTAAATAATCGCGCAAGGTTTTAGCCACGCGATAACGCAGCATCAAGTTTTTTTGCATCGCTGGGCGACGCAAATCGATGTATCTGTGTTGCAATCTCACCGTTTCCGTCAAATTTTCATCATCCAGCATAAATGGCGGTGTTAGCGATGCGTTTAAAATCTCGATTTCTGTCGCAATCATTTCTACTTCGCCAGTCGATAAGTTGGCATTTACTGCGCCTTCTGGACGCGCACGTACTACACAAGTAATTTTTAATACATATTCGCTACGAACCGATTCAGCCACTTTAAATGCTTCAACCGTATCAGGGTTCACCACAATTTGCGCCATGCCTTCGCGGTCGCGCAAATCAATAAAAATCACACCACCATGATCACGGCGGCGATGCGCCCAGCCGCATAAACTAACAGTTTGGCCAATGTGGCTGCGGTTTAGATGGCCGCAATAATGTGTACGCATAGTCATAAAATAAATTTCGTTAAAAAATAGTGTTAAGTCGGCTGGTTGAATAAAGGTTTAGATAAAAGTTTTGAATAAAATTAAAGTGGTAATTCGCGTGTTTTACGGTCTCTTGGCGTTACTGTGCCCATGCTGATAATATACTTCAACGCCTCGTCTACACTCATATCCAGTTCTATTACATCGGCTCTTGGCAACATCAGAAAAAAGCCAGAAGTAGGGTTTGGCGTAGTGGGCACATACACGCTGACGTAATCACCCACTAAGTGATTGCTCACATCGCCACCTGGCGCGCCAGTTAAAAATGCAATCGTCCAGCTGCCTTGACGCGGATACTGAATCAATAACGCTTTGCGAAACGCATTGCCAGAATCTGAAAACAGCGTATCTGACACCTGTTTAACACTGGAGTAAATGGTTTTGACGAACGGCACGCGCGAAAGAAAACTCTCCCATAACGCGATTAATTGCTGCCCAAATATGTTGGTCGCTATTAAACCTGTGACAAAAATAATCACTAAAGTGAGGATTGCACCCACGCCAGGCACATCAAAACCCACTACACTTTTGGGCTGCCAAGCCGCAGGTAATAATAATAGGCTTTGATCCATGGTGTGAATCAGCGTGCTAATTACCCATATGGTAATAAATAAAGGCACTAACACCAGCAAGCCAGTAATAAAATATTTTTTCATGTTAGTTCAATTGGTTAAGTTAGTGACAGGCGCAGCCTGTTTTACAAGCTGCTGGCGCATCTGTGCTGCTTGTTGAGGCTTCTGTGTTTGCTTTTGAGGATGCGTTTTTTGACGGTTTATCCTTAAAATCGGTGGCATACCAACCACTGCCACTTAACTGAAAACTAGGCGCAGAAAGCATTTTACTGAATGTTTCTTGATTGCAATTTGGGCATGCAGTGGTGCTTGCATCGCTTATTTTGCGCAAAAGTTCTAGCTTGTGGCCGCAGCTTGTGCATTGAAAATCATAAATTGGCATGATTCTAGCTTATCAAGTTACAAATAATGTAAAAACAAAATTATAACTGATGTTGGCTAAATGTTTCAGTGCGTGTATTGAAATGCGTGTTTAGTCAATGCATTAAAAGAGTTAAATCTATTTAGGAGTTTCAATTGTTCATATTAAAAACGCTAAAAATAAGCCTTGTAGCAGCTTGTATGTTGGTTTCACCGCTTACATTTGCTCAATCGGTTGGCACGGTCACCTTTAAAACAGGTAATCCAACGATTACGCATGCAGACAAAACCACTTCAGCAGCCGAAAAAAATACGGTTTTAAATGCTGGCGATACCATTGAAACGGGAGATGGCCGCTTGCAGTTGTCACTAATTGATGGCGGTAAAGTATCTTTGCAACCCAATACGGTATACAGAATTAATAAATATGAGTTTTCTGGAAAAGAAGACGGCAGTGAGTATGCTTTTACTGAATTGGTTAAAGGCGGCTTACGTACAGTAAGTGGCTTAATCGGTCATAAAAATCGTGATCGCTATCAACTGAAAACTGCTGTGGCAACCATTGGTATTCGTGGTACTGAATTTACAGTTAACTTTTTTAACAATCAATTACTGATGACGACTAACCACGGTAGTGTGGATGTGTGCAATCAAGGCGGCTGCTTAAATGCATTGTCAGGCATAACCATTGGTGTTGCAGGCATTGGCGCTGCGCCAAAATTCAGCAAAACTGCAGCTGTCGCGGCTGTAACCGCCCCATCTACAACTAAATTGGCTTTTGCGGCAAACGATAGAGTAACGGATACTGGTACGCCACTGATTATTGCAAATTCACCACAAGCTGTTACTGCTAACCCGAACCCGAACCCAGGAACAGGAACAGGAACAGGAACAGGAACAGGAACAGGAACAGGAACCACCTATTTCAGTGCGTTAATTGTCGCTACTTCTAATGTAACTGGCTTACACAACAACGCTTTACTCACTGATAATGTAACGACTGACGGTGTGGGTAATGTGACGGTGAATCAAGGAGCTGGCTTAACCACTACTTATGCTTTGGATACGCCAACCAATGAATACGAAGACTCCTATGTGAGATTGGGCCGTAGTAAAGGAACAAAAATAGTCACTAATTTAATTGGCAGTACTTCAGAAAGCTTGGCAGATTTTCAAGGAATTTTTGGTACCTTAACAACGGCTACCAGCCTATCTAATTTAGGTAGCTTGGCAAACCCGGTGGCAACCTACAATGTACTTGCCTCTACTGCGCCTATATCTATTACAGGTAGCCCGGGCGCGATTACTACTACACTGGGTACTGCAAACCAAGTGACTGGTAACTTAACCGTTAACTTCTCTACACTTGCTTATGGATACTCACTCAATAATATTGCGGTTGGCAACAATACATTTTCAGTCAATGCCTCAGGTTTGAGCTTGGCCACTGGTAGCAATAGCAATAGCTTTAGTGCTGGTGGTACGGTTACAGAAACTTCTGGCCTGATTAGTGGTTTAACAACCTGTTTGTTATCTTGTACGGGTGAATTATCAGGTGGTAGCGTTGTGCAAGGTGCTTTCTTTGGCGCAAATGCAGAGAGAGCAGGCTTGCAATACGGTTTTACAACGAATACGGTAGGTGATGTGATGGGTAGTGTTGTGCTTGGTACCCAGCCAGTAGTCCAATAAACTTTAGCGAAATAAAAAAGCCTGCATTTGCAGGCTTTTTTATTGCCGAGATTAGGATGTAAAAGTTATCTATGACTATTTTTAAGACGCATTTTTAGTGAAATAAAACAGGTTAACTTTACATTTTTTGCAGTCTAGATTCGAAAATCTGCTTCAATAAAGGTGTTAATGATGCAACGCTCAACGCCCGTCTCAACAATGCATCATCGCCCTCATTCAGATTTTGCAAACCAAGGGTTGTGCGAATACTAATTGCCTGCGGATCGCGTTCGATGACGGTAATTGCGTCGCCTGCGGCTACTTCGCCAGTTTGAATCACGCGCAAATAAAAACCGCTTTTGCCACTGCGTAAAAACGCATCTAAAATATCTGGATGGCCAATTTTGTGGCCAAATTTAAAGCAGGGGATACGTGGCATGGTCACTTGCACTTTGACACCTGTTTTAGAATCACCGATTTGTAGCACGTCACCTATGCAAATATCCTCTTCTAATAAACCAGAGATGGTGAAATTCTCACCAAAAGTACCATAAGGTAAATCGGATAAATTGAGGCGGTCTTGCCAATAAGCATAGTGTTCAAAAGGGTAGCAGTAGGCGGCTTGGTGTTCACCGCCATGCACATTTGTGTCTGCTTGACCATCGCCCACCAATGTTAATTTAGTCAGCCAAACGCGGCCTTGCGCAGGGGTTTTGTAAATAGCAGTTAATACTTGCTGGCCGTTAATTTCTATTAATTTTGGTGGCGAAATATTTACTGAGAGTAGTTTCACGATTAAGCTTTCATATAAATATGGTGCATATTAACCATTAAAAACCCTTAAAAAAATACGCGATATGACGTAGAAGATGATTTAATATTCATTCGGACGCCAAAACATTGGGGCGTAAGTTAATATTGTAGTGAGTTAAATCAACATAAATTCACACTTGGAATAAAAATGACTAGTGCCAGCCAACCTTTAGAATTAGATAGTGCAGTTTATAAAACCTTACTAGAATCGACCAAAGCGATTCCGTGGAAACTGGATTGGGCGACCATGAAATTTGCTTATATTGGACCACAAATAGAAAGTTTGCTGGGCTGGCCGCAATCTAGCTGGGTGGGTTCAGAAGACTGGGCAAATAGAATGCACCCTGAAGATAGAGCGTGGGTAGTGGATTATTGCGTTGCAAAATCTATAGAAGGTGAAGATCATGAGGCAGATTACCGCGCCATGACCAAAGATGGCGGTTATGTGTGGATTCGCGATGTAGTGCATGTGGTGCGCAATCCAGATGGCACTGCGAATTCACTTCTGGGTTTTATGTTTGATATCAGTGAGCGTAAAAAAACCGAAGAAAAATTAATCGCCATGCAAAAGAAACTAGAAGAGCTGTCATTTAAAGATGGTTTAACGGGCGTTGCCAATCGGCGTATGTTTGACTCGGTGATGGAAGTAGAGTGGCTGAACGCGCGCCGCAATAATCAGCCGCTTTCTTTGATTATGGTGGATATTGATTACTTTAAGCAATATAACGACCATTATGGACATATTCAGGGTGATGAAAGTTTGAAGCGTGTGGCACAGGCTTTAAGCACGGTGGCAACTCGTTCACGCGATTTTTGCGCGCGTTTTGGTGGTGAAGAATTTGTGATTGTGCTACCAGAAACAGATGCAGCGGCAGCAAATAAAGTGGCTGAACGATGCAATCAGATGATTTTTAAAGAACAAATTTTGCACGCAAAATCACAAATAAGTCAGGTATTAACGATTAGTTTAGGTGTGGGGACGATTATTCCGAAAGCTGAAGATGAATCCTTAGCGTTTATTCATGAGGTAGACCGGCTGCTGTATCTCGCCAAGCAAAAAGGCAGAAATCGCATAGTGAGTCATACAGGTTAACTAGTTTTTAACCCAATAATCGGGGCGATTGGCAACTGGCATAAATATCTGCATATCCGCTCTGCTTAAGCTAGTAAGGGCTTCACTGAACGATATTTTGTTTTTAGCGGCGTTACCAGTTGCAATAGGCTGCGCGTATTTTAGCCATGCAGAGTTTTGTTTATAACCGTTATCGGTCATGCATCTTTCAATCACATTGGTTTTTTTGGCCAAGCGTACAAGCATTTGAAACTCAATAATCGGCACATCGCTTGCCACTGCCCTTTCACCAAAATCTAAGCACTTGTCACCCATTTTAGCCAATTGTTCTTGTGCTGGACTTAAGCTAGGCTTTGGTTCTGAAGCAGATTTGTCATACAAAAAGTAAAGAATAGCCGCCACTATTGCCAACAAAATCATGCTAATTTTAGGGTTAAGTTTTAACATGCTTTTGCCTTTGTGTGCTTTTAACCTAAGAGTTAATTCTTAAAAAATCGGGTTTGCCAAGCTCAACACCGTTGTGGCGCAAAATGTTGTAAGTGGTGGTTACATGAAAATACACGTTAGGCATCACCCATTTTAGTAAGTAATCTTGCCCAGTAAATTTAAGCTCAATTTTACGCACGGTAATTGTAATATCGCGGGTTTGAGCATCTGTTAATTGCGCTGGTTCAATGCTTTCTATAAACGCAATGGTTTTGGCAATGCGTGCTTGTAATTGTTCAAAGGTGGTTTCATCATCTTCATATGCTGGTATTTCAACGCCTGCCAATCTTGCGGCAGCGCCTTTGCTCATGTCGGTGGCAATTTGTATTTGTCTGGTTAATGGGAACATATCAGGAAAAAGTCGCGCATTTAACAAAACGCTATGCTCAATTTTTTTAGCATCAGCGTACTCTTCGCCTTTTTTTAATATATGACTTAAGCTTTTTAAGGTGTGAACTAGTGGCAAAATGGTGGCATCAAACATTGGTAGCATGGCAATATCTTTCAATTTAAAATGGATTCATCTCTATTGTAGAGCGAATTTTTGTTAATTCAACGGATTTGTCATTCAGATTAAATTAAACTGTTATATGCTAGTTAAGTCGCAATTACTTTCCCAAAAATGGCCTTTATTTAACCGTTAACTTACTGGATTTTTGTTGCAATCATTTCATGAAGTTTTAGAACAACGCCTGCCCAATGTCACGCTAACCAAGCTGTTAATTGGTATTAGTGTGTTGGTTTTTGCCGCTATGTTGCTTGGCGGCGCAGGTTTTTGGCATTCGCCCAATGGCATACAGCTTAGCTGGGGTGCGAACTTTGGCCCAGCCACGCAAGATGGTGAATGGTGGCGTTTGGGTAGTGCCATGTTTCTGCATTTTGGCGCCATGCATTTGGCACTCAATTGCTATGCCTTGTGGGATGCAGGTCAATTGGCAGAGCGTATGTACGGCCACGCAAGGTTTCTGGGCATATACTTAATCAGTGGCTTGGGCGGTAATTTACTATCGCTAGTGGTGCAAGGCAATTCAGCCGTTTCTGGTGGCGCATCGGGTGCAATTTTTGGCATATACGCCGCAGTGCTGGTTTTTTTGTGGCGCGAAAGAGCCGCTATTCATGCCCGTGAATTCCGCTGGTTATTTGGTGCGGGTAGCGCATTTGCGGTACTGACAGTTGTGCTAGGTTTTGTGATTCCTGGTATTGATAATGCAGCGCACATCGGTGGATTTATCACAGGTTTATTAGCAAGCATCATTTTTTCTCAGACAATTACTGCGCGCATCATGCCGCTAAAATATAGCGTGGGCGCAGTGTTAACCACTATTTTAGTCAGTATTTTCTTGTTTAAAAATATCCCACCACCTAAATATCGCTGGAGTGACGAGCTATTGTTGCGTAGTCAAATCAGTGCTTTTTTGTTTCAAGATCAAGCCATTAACCGCTCTTGGTTAGAAATTATGCATGAGGGAAAACAGGGTAAAGTGAGTTTTGATGAGCTTGCAGGTAAAATTGATTATTCGATTAGCGAGCCTTATGAGCAAAGTTTTGAAAAGCTATCAAAGCTACCACTAGACCCAGATTTGCCATCAGCCATGCAACTAGAAAATATATTACGTTATGCTGAAAAACGTAAAGAAGCCTCAAAAGCACTGGCGGAGCGCTTAAGAGAGCAAGCGCAACCATGAAATTAAACGAAAATAATCACCCTATATTGCGCTATCAGCCTATGATGAAGCGACTACTCATTATAGCGGAGAACAATCATGGCAAAAGGCCAAATTAAAAGTAACAAAGAAACCAAAAAACCCAAGAAAAGCAAAGAGGTGGTGGTGCCCTCTCACTCAGTGATTCCAATGAAACCAGCGCCAAAAAAATAGCGGCAAGCAATTAGATGCCTGCATACCATTCGTAGCCAGTGTCTTCCCAATAACCGCCTTTACCGCCTGCGATATGGTCAAAGCTTTCTACTAACTCAATGCGTGTTAAGTATTTGGCTTGTTTGTAGCCTAGCATGCGCTCAACACGCAACCTGATTGGCGCACCGTTTTTAATTGGCAAAGTTTCATCATTTAACGCATAAGCCAATATGGTTTGTGCGTGGTAAGCATCATCCATATCGATACTTTCGTAATAAAAATTGGTGCCGTCTGCTTTCATGGGGTCGGCGCAGTAAAACACCACAAAACGCGCCTCTGGTTTGGGTTTCACCAAGCTTAAAAATTCATGCAAAGGCGTGCCTTTCCATTTGCCAATTGCACTCCAGCCCTCAACGCAATCGTGTCGCGTTATTTGGGTGCGGCTTGGCATTTGCTGAATTTGTGCCAGATTAAATTTCAGTGGCTTTTCGACCAAGCCACCAACTTCCAGTGTCCAATCGGCAAAGCCATTTTTTGCCATCGCATGATAGTCAGGACTGTTAGGTGATGATGTGCCATTGCTACGAAAACTAGGTGATAAATCGGCCTCACTGAATTCTTGCGCCATGGATTTACGCGTACTCAGCAAGCGGTGCGCGTTGTGGCTCAAGCTTTCTCCCGCGCTTAATATTTTGGTAAAGGTTTCTGAATGCGAAAGCTTATCGCAGCCTGCTAAAGCCATCGCGCCAGCGCCTGCCAGCAAGCGGCCGAAAAATTTTCTTCTATCAGGTAAGTGCGCCATCATTTGTTCTCCGCATGAGATGACTCAATTTTGAAATACCCTGTAATCATTGAGCGCAAATTGTTCCATAAACCCGTGATAATGACTTGAAACACATGAATAAAGACAAAACCAACTAATAACCAAGCCACAATAAAATGAATGGTGCGCGCCGATTGGCGGCCGCCAAATAAATCTATCCATCCAGGTAGCAAGGAATTTAAAAACGGCGACATGGCCCAGCCCATTAATATCACCAGCGGTAATAAGATAAAAATCACACTTAAGTAAGCAATTTTTTGCAAAACGTTATAGCGCTTGGCGTCTTCGCCTGTGTCATGTTTAAAGCGAATATGGTCTTTAATCGATTGCCAAATCGTCGCGCGGTCTTGTTTTGTGACAGCTAAATCACGCTGCACATGTTTGGTGATAAATGCATATGTCACATAACAAACACCATTAATCACAAATAACCAGGCAAAAAAGAAATGCCAATGCCGCGCCATGGATAACCATTTTGGGCCAGGAATAGTTGACCATGAGGGAAATGCGCGTGCGACTAATTTTCCATCTGAGCCTGCAGATGCGCCCAACAAGCCCGTGGTATTAAATTGGTAACCAAAAATACTGGTTACCCCTTTTAATTCGCCGCTGCTGGTTTGCATGGCTTTAATCTCTAAAACCGCTGGCTTGCCGTTATAAGAGGATTTGCCAAAATAGAGCGAAGTGTGCGCATTAAAAATGTTGAGCCCACTCATCAATAAAATAGTGAAGCAAATCACATTTGTCCAATGCATGATGCGGATTGGCAGACGGTGGCGATAAATAATCTCAACATTGGCTTTGGCGGACATACGAAACCCTTGGTTTTTGTGCAATTTATTTGTGCATCATACGCCTGTTTGTTGTATCTGAGGCTGGATTAACATATCTTATCAGTGGTTTTCAACAAATAGATTTAATAGCTTATTGACCAGTGGTGCAATGATTAAAATAGCTATAAACACTATCGGCCACGCGGTAATAAACGCACCAAACCACTGCGCAAAAAAATGCGTATGTGGCTTGGCGTGCATAAAAATAATAATGCCAGAAACTATCATTGCCGTACATGCCGACATGATGAAAGCGAACAGCAACGTGCGATAGCGGTAAGCAATTTTACGGTTCATATTTATATTCTTTGTTTAATTTAAATGACAGATTGTTGAGTTTACCAAGGCAAAGCTTCGCCTTGATGGAAAAACCCGCCATTCGCGCCAGAGCTATCTAGAGTGGCTAATTGCACGCTAGTTTTTCCGCCATCAGCTAACTCCATTGGTGCATTATCCCCACCCAGCTCTGTTTTTACCCAGCCCGGATGTGCTGAGTTCACTTTGATATTGGTATCACGTAACTCATGTGCTAAGTGCACGGTGTAAACATTGAGCGCAGTTTTGGATGCGTTGTAGGCAAACGCTTTTGCAGGGTCTATGGGTGAATTAGGCATGCTGTGTAAAGTAAGCGATGCCAATATGCTAGATAGATTCACAATGCGGCCAGCTTCTGATTTTTTAATCAGCGGTAGTAGTTTTTGCGTCAGTGCTATCACGGCAAATAGGTTGTTGTGAAAAGTTTGTTGAAGGGTATCAATACTTACTGTGCTACTGTTATTGCTGCCCATTAGTTGCTCTTGGTTAATACCAGCGTTGTTGATGAGAATATCTAATTTCCCATAACGTTGATTCAAATGTGCAAACACGTGGTCTGCAGATTGTGCTTTGTTAGCATCATAATGTACGGCTTCAGCCTGGTAGCCAAGTGCTTGCAATTGTTTAGCCGCGATTTCGCCTTTCGCGCTATCGCGTGCACCAACAACGACTGTAATGCCCAATGCGCCTAAACCTTTGGCCGTTTCAAAACCAATACCGCGATTGGCGCCAGTGATAAATGCTATTTTTTGTTCTGAGTTTGACATCATTATATCCTTAAAATTTATTTATATACCGATTGGTAAATAAATAATAGGCGGTATAAAATTATTTGTCAATCAATTTTATACCTAGTGGTACAATAATATTTTCATCACTCATTGATTCACATAAAATAATATGGCTGATATAAATGACAATACCAAATCCATCACTAAACCGCGCGGTCGTCCACAGGCATTTAATCAAGAGGATGCACTAGAGGCGGCATTAAATGTGTTTTGGTCGCGTGGATATGAAGGCACATCCATGGCAGAGTTGACAGAAGCGCTTGGGATTAATAAGCCCAGTATTTACGCTGCTTTTGGCAATAAGGAAGAATTATTCCGCCAGGCACTTGCGCGCTATGTTGCAGGCCCCGCAGCATTTGTCACAGAAGTTAAAAATCAAGTAACAGCGCGCCAAGTGGTAGAAAGTTTTTTGCTGCAGGCTGCTGATTTTTTTAGCAATAAAAATACCCCCAGTGGCTGCATGATTGTGCAGGCTGCACTGACTTGTGGGCGAGGCTCAACTGTCGTCCAGCAGGAGTTAATGGCCTATAGAAAGCGTTATGAGGAGAGTTTTATAGCGCGTTTTGAGTTAGCAAAAATACAGGGCGATTTGCCGCAACAGGTGAATAGCCAACAATTGGCGAAGTATGTAGCAACTATTCACCAAGGCATGTCGGTGCAAGCCAGCAGTGGCGCAACTCGTGAAGAACTGTTGGCTATAGCGGATATGGCTTTGAAAAATTGGCCGACTAATTAGTTAAGTCAATTGTAAACAGCCAATTTTATTCCAGTTGCTGCAACTCTAAATTGCGTAACTTGGGCGCAAGTTTTGCAGTTAAGCCAACTACCGAAAGCGTCATCACACCACCAAAAATAACAGATGGCACCAAGCCCATTAGGCGCGCTGCAACGCCAGATTCAAATGCGCCAAGCTCATTGGACGAGCCAATAAATACGCCATTAATTGCTGAAACGCGACCGCGCATGCTGTCAGGTGTTGCAAGTTGCATAATGGTTTGGCGCATCACGACCGAAATGCCATCGGTTACACCAGAAAAAAGTAATAAGCCAAAGGCCACCCAAAAGCTGGTGGCCAGCCCAAAGCCGATGATGCTAAAACCAAAACCTGCCACGGCCCACAATAACCAACGCCCAGAATGTTGGTTAATCGGGTGGCGCGCTAGCCATAAACCTGTCGCGATTGCGCCGATTGCTGGTGCCGCGCGCAATAGGCCTAAACCTTCGGGGCCGATTTTATAAATATCTTGAATGAATGCGGGCAACATGGCGACCGCACCGCCAAATAATACGGCAAACATGTCTAGCGATAGCGCACCCAGCACAATTTGATTATTAAATACAAAGCTTAGCCCTTGCTTAATACTGGTAAACACAGGCGTTTCGGCTACTGCTTTGGGCTCATTTATGTGAATAGACCATATGGCAATTGCTGCGCCTGAGCACAGTGCAGTTGCTAATGCATAAGTAATCGTTTTGCTGGTAAATCCAATCAGCAGCCCACCAATTGCGGGGCCCAGCACCAAGCCTGTTTGAAAAATAACACTGCCTATGCCAGTGGCTTTTGCGTAAGATTCGCGTGGCAAAATAATGGCAAACAGTGTGTTATAACTAGGCGCAATAAAAGCGCGTGCAAAACCTGTAAACGCAATTGAGGCGTAAATCCAATAACTGCTATTACCTGTCAGAATTCCTTGCGCCAAGAGTGTTAAGGTGAGCGCATTAATGCATAACATTACAGCAGCCAATAGACCAAATAAGCGGCGTGAGTAGTAATGATCTACGGCATGCCCTGCAAATAAAGCGGTGGCAAAATACGGGATTACTTCGGCTAAGCCAATTAAACCAAGTGCGAGTGTGTCATGTGTAATTTCATATATATGCCAACCTACCGCAACGGTCATGATTTGGTAAGCCAATACAATTTGAATGCGATAGGCTAATAATTTGCTAAATGCGTACTGCTGCGTGCTTAATATTTGGTTCATAGGGTTCAATTTTAAAGGCTAATGCGCAATACGACTATTGAATTATTGAGGTGAAAAAGTTCGGCCTTGGTGAATTGTGCAAGCCTAGGTAAAATATGCTTGTTAGTGCAGTGAATAAGGTAGTAAGCGTAATGTTGTTAATGAACGAACAATCTTGTGCCGATGAGTCGTCGTTGACCTAGTGCGATTCTGCCGATATAGATTAGGCGCACTAACCCCAAAAAGCAGTTACAAATAACCTGCTTTAATGACTAATCAATGTACCAACAACAGATAATTCACACCAATTTTTGGGATAATCTCCCGCAAATTAATATTTATCAACGAGTATGAAACTTACTTAAGCATAGCTTAGTCATTGAATTATCGGTGTTAATCATATTGATGCTAACTATATTTATAAACTTTTAAGGAATAAAATGAAAAAAGTATTACTTGCTGTGCTATTAACATTAGGCGCTTCTAATGTTGCAATGGCGGATGACATTATCGATTCTGCAGCAGCGGATGGTTCATTAAAAACATTATTAACCGCATTACAAGCAGCTGGCTTAACCGATACTTTAAAAGGCGAAGGCCCATTTACAGTATTTGCACCAAGCGATACGGCATTTGCTAAATTACCTAAAGAAAAACTAGACGCTTTGTTAAACGACAAAGCGGCGCTAACCAAGCTATTAACGGCTCACGTTGTAGCGCACAAAATCACGGCGGAAGACGTGCAAGCAGGTAAAGTAAAATCCATTGAAGGCCATGAATTAACGTTAGATGTATCTGCTGGTGTAAAAGTAGATGGCGTGCCAACGGTGGGCGGCAATGATATTAAAGCGGATAACGGCATGATTTATGTGTTGGATACCGTATTAATGCAAGAGCCAGAGAGCAAAAAGAAAGTACATAAAAAGAAAGCTGGCTAAATCTTTTTAAGTAAACAAAAGCGGGTGATAACGTAAGTTATGCCCGCTTTTTTTCGGCTCGAAAATAGTGTTAAGTTATTTTGGTGCGCGCCATAAATACCAGCTGGCAATGGTTCTGTAAGGGCTCCATGACTTGCCGATTTCCGCAATTTCTTTACGACTTGGCGCACTTTCTAGGTTTTTAAGTCGCTTGTACCCTTGCACGATACCAAAGTCGTCAGCAGGCAGTATATCCAAACGCTCTAAGGTAAAAATCATCAGCATTTCTACTGTCCAGCGGCCTATGCCTTTTAATTCAATTAAGCGATTAATCAGTTCTTCGTCGGGCATTGCATCGGCATCTAATCTAGATGGCACAAGGCCGCTTAAAGCGCCATCCGCAATCCCTTTAATCGTTTCAATTTTTCGACCAGAAAATCCACAAGCGCGCAACACATCAAATTCGGTAGCCAATAATTGATTGGGTGTCGGATACTTATCACCATAAATCGCCAAAAAGCGCTTAATAATTGCATCACCCGCTTTTCCATGCAACTGCTGATAAGCCACTGCGCGTACTAAGGCTTGATATGGCTCATGTTCTGGTCTGGCTTCAAATGTGCAAGGGCCAACAGTCGCGATGAGTCTTGCCCAATCGTCATCAATGGCGCTTAAAAAATCGGTAGCTGTTTGGTATGTGTGCATATTTGTATCATAGCGGTGAACTTTGACCGATGTAAACTGTTAAAAATGTAAATGATTTAATTGAATGCTTGCATGGATTTGTTTGAAAACAATACAACAGCGATACAAGAAATTTTGCCCGAAGTTTGGTTATTAAAAAACTATACTGCACAGAACGAGCCAGCCATTTTGCAAGATTTGGCAAGCGTGATGACGCAAGCACCACTGCGATATATGATGACGCCAATGGGTTTTGCGATGTCTGCCGCCATGACTAACTGCGGCGCGTTGGGCTGGGTGAGCGACCGAAAAGGTTATCGCTATGATGCGCTAGACCCATTAACGAATAAACCTTGGCCAATCATGCCAAGTAGTTTTTTTGAGCTAGCTAATCAAGCAGCAGCACTTGCGGGGTTTGATGATTTTTTGCCAGATGCCTGTTTAATTAACCAGTACAAAGTAGGCGCTAGCATGGGTTTGCATCAAGATAAAAACGAAGTGGACTTTAATCAACCGATTGTCAGCGTATCGCTGGGTTTATCAGCAGTATTTTTATTTGGTGGTTTGTTGCGTAGCGATAAGCCGCTTAAAGTGCCATTGGCGCATGGCGATGTGCTGGTGTGGGGCGGTAAAACGCGTTTAAATTTTCACGGCATTTTGCCAATAAAAGCCAATCAACATAGCAAGTTAAATGCTCAGCAAGATGACTATCTGAGTCAGCACCGAGTGAATTTAACGTTCCGCAAAGCGGGTTAATGACGGTTTACACAAGGCACTAAATACCCAGTGCATATCCATCAAAGCCGCCATAATTCTCTTCAATTTCTTGGCCTTTAAATTTCAAACTGACTTCAACACCTGTTTCGCTATACTCTTCAAGCTCATCACCTGCAAAGTCATCTGAACGCAACTCTAAATCTTTCATTTTATTAGGAAGCACTGTTTCCTTACGTTTTTGCCTAGCCATTTTATAACTCCTTATCTATCATTCAGTTTTAATTCACTACATGTGATGATAAGCAGAAGTTATGCCAACTGAATACGTAAATGGTTAACTTTCAAACCCCTTTAAAAATAAGGCTTGCGCAGCAGCTGACATAATTTTTGATGAGTAGTCGACGTATTCGTTTCTTGCAGATGTTCCTTTTTGGACAGATTTGTTTAAAAATGGCACATTTTAATTTGCTGGTTTAAATTTAAGTTTAAGTCTTAACCACATTTGCGTCAGTATATTGCCGTCTAGTTTGTAATGTTTATGCAATGGCTGTTTCACTTCCCAACTGGCTTCCATGCCTGCAGGAAAGGTGACTAAATCGCCTTTGCCAAAGCTGACTGGCGCACCGCCCGTAGGTGTGATGACACATTCGCCTTCTAAAATATAGGCGATTTCTTGCTCTGGAAAAGTCCACGGAAAGACAGAGACTTCTTTTTGCCAAGTAGCCCATTTTTTAACATTCAGTGCATCTAGGCGGCTTTGAGCAGGATTTTTTTCTACAATGATTTGTGACATGATTTGTGACATAAGTTGGGCTCTTTATAAGGATTTTTAATTGGTTAAAACCTTATTTTAGCGTATCAATAGTAAAATGGTTTTTTAAATACAATCAATGATTATGCAAGTTAGTTTATGCGCGTTCATTTAAATCAGGCGATTGCAAAGCTTAAAGCAGGCGAGGTAGTGGCAATACCTACCGAAACGGTCTATGGCTTAGCGGCAGACGCCACAAATGAATCTGCCTTGCGTCAAATTTATACAATTAAACAACGCCCTGCTGATAATCCATTGATTGTGCATATTGGCGATGTGGCGCAGGTACCAGATTGGGCATCAGAATTTTCACCGCTGGCGCAACAATTAGCCACCGCTTTTTGGCCTGGGCCGTTTACGCTAGTATTGCCAGCAAAAGCAACAGTTTCAACAATTGTTAGGGCGAATGAGCCAACTGTGGCGTTACGTGTGCCTAGTCATCCGCTCACCTTACAATTACTTAAAGAAAGTGGTTTGGCGCTTGCCGCACCATCTGCCAATAAATATACCCAACTTAGCCCAACTACGGCGGCCCACGTGGCGGCTGGCTTGGGTGAGGAAATTGCCATTTTAGATGGTGGTGCCTGCCAAGTTGGGATTGAATCAACCATTGTGAGTGTGATTGATAACAATTGGCAATTGCTACGCCATGGCATGATTACAGAGGCGCAAATTGCCGCGATTGCAGGTAAGCCAGCTCTGGTGAGCACGGCTAAGTTACCAAAAGCGCCAGGGCAACATATCTTGCATTATTCACCCAAAACACCTGTTAAGTTATTTGATAGTCTGGCTGCATTAATCGCATATCAGCAAAATAGCACCAATACTTATGCTGCTTTAACTTGTGCCGCTTTAATCATTGACGATAATCTATCGCAACCTTTAAGCGCTAATTTTAATTGCATACATTTACCTAAAAAAGCTGACTATGTAGCAGAACATTTATATGAATCGCTACATCGCTTAGATGCGCTAAATGTAGCGCAACTGTTGGTTTTGATGCCACCTTCTGCGCCAGAATGGTTGGCGATTTTGGATCGTCTAAAGCGTGCTGCGCACAACGTTTAGTGCTGGATTAATGCTTGTTTTTTGAGCAAAAAGCGAGTAACTTAATACGTACTTAACCGTTTTTTGAGACCAAATTTTGGAGTAAAGCGATGGACAACAAATATGGTTTAGGCAGCAGCAAGGTGGCAACTGAGCATCATGAAACGCACCACAAAACAGCGCCGATTCACCCTGTTAGCTGTAAATTTTGTAACGGTACTAATCTCACCATCAGTCTCACTATGCATGATCACCGTTGCAACGATTGTGGCGAATGGCAAAATGATGTGCCACAAGGCTATTCAACTGGCCGCAGCAGCGATTATTAATTAGGCTTAACTTAATTAGACTCAACTTAATGAGACTTAAGTGCCTCAATAAATTCTTCATCTAGCGCACTATCAATCGCTTTCAACGCGATGTGTGTTTTATCCACTTCCGTTTGATTACCTGCTTTGTTCGCCATTAACCCCAAGGCCATTAATGTGGCGGGGTGATTTGGGTGTTGTTTTAATACTTGTTGATAATACTCGTTAGCAACTTTTGCATTACCCAAGTTTTCTTCCGCTACGCCCAGGTAATACAAAGCTTCTGTACTATTTGGCTCCTGACTTAACCAAGATTGTGCAACCGTTTTTAATTCTGCCCAATGCCCATTTTGATACGGCAATACCACCCGCATAAAAAATGGCCTTGCTTCATCTGGCGCATCCCAAAATGGGCTGTTTGACGCTTGATACAATGGAATTTCTGGTTTCGTTAATAATTCTTTTACCCATTTAACTGGCATATTATAAAAATAGGCTTTTTGCCCTGGACTTTTTAAGGTGCTAATTGCAATCAATTTACCATCATAATCAAACACAGGGCTGCCACTTGCGCCAATAGCAAAAGCAGCAGAAGCGCGCATCACATTCGCACCATCAAATGGGTACAGCGCTTTGATTTTGCCTAAAGTGACATAAGGCGCGGGCGAATCGCCAGGCATAGAAATAGAAATAATCGGCTGCTCATAGCGCAAAGTCTCAGAGTCGCCCATCTGCACAGGTTTCAGGTTTGCCCATTCAAAACGCATAATACAAATATCGTGTTCCCAGTCTGCAATCATGGCAACAGGCGCAAAAGCTTCACCCCATTTAGTAATGCTCATACCGTTAGAATCTTGCAATACATGGCAATTAGTCACCACATGGTCTTTGGAAATGGCAATACCTGTGCCATAACCATGCCCGCCATTTTTTACCGTGCTGCTCACTTTTACCATTGACTCTTTTAGCTGATATAAAAGTGCATCACTTGGATTTGCATCATGCATTTCTGCAACACTAGCTGCGTTAGGGAAAACCCCTGTATCTTCTGCGTGCGCTAGCGTGCTGCTTAGCAAAAGTAGTACTAAATATTGATTAAACACTATTGCGTACTCGGTGTTTCGTTAACAGCTGGATTCATTGCTTCATTAAACTCGGTTAATACATCATTATTCACTTCTTGCATTGCCATTTTTAGCCGATTCAGCTCTGGCTGATTATCTTCCCGCTTCGCTATATTGCCCAGCGCATGTAAAGTCGCTGGATGTTGTGGATGCAGTTGAAGTGCTTTTGCAAACAGCGCTTTGGCAAGCACAGTCTTGCCTAGTTTGTCTTGTGCCACGCCCAAATAATAATGCGCTTCTGCATTATTTGGTTCAGCTTTTACCCAAGCTTGTGCCACGGTATATAACTCATCCCATTTGTCATGTTGATACGGTAAAACTACGCGCATAAAATAGGGCCGATTTTCTTCTAAAGCATCCCAAAAAGGACTGTCGTCTGTTTTCATCGAGGTGGTTTCAACTGAATCAGGCGCGGCTAACAGTTGTTTTACCCACTTAACAGGAATATTGTAGAAATATGCGCCACGACCTGGGCTTTTAAAGGTGCTGATAGCGATTAACTTGCCATCATTATCAAATACAGGGCTGCCGCTTGCACCCATCACAAATGAAGCATCAGTGCGCACAACTTGGCCGTCATCTAGCGGATATAAAGCTTTGATTTTGCCATGTGTGATTTGTGGTTTTGGTGGACCACCAGGGAAGCCAATAGAAAACATGGTTTGCTCATATTTTAATTGTTCAGAATCACCCAACTCAACAGGGGCAAGGTCTACATACTGAAAGCGTAAAATACATAAGTCATGCTTCCAATCGGCTCTTAAACTCACAGGCGCATGACTATCGCCAAATTTTGTGATTTTGACACCCGTTGCATTGGCCAACACATGGCAATTGGTTGCCACTAAATCTTTAGCAACCACCACACCAGTACCAACGCCATGACCACCAGTTTTGGTAGAAACATGTACTTTTACAACCGATGCTTTAAGCTTGTAGGTA